>CALMMX010000033.1 GCA_937868545.1 uncultured Bacteroidota bacterium | reverse complement strand
AAGCAGCTGGTGGTTTGGTTTTAAACAAAGCCTCTCATGCATTGCTAATTTTCAGACATCAAAAATGGGATTTGCCAAAAGGTAAAATTGAAAAGAAGGAAACTATTGAGCAAGCTGCAATTCGTGAAGTTATTGAAGAATGTGGCGTAAAGGATTTAGTGATTGATGAAAAACTTTGTATCACTTATCATGTTTACGATTTAAATGATAAAAAAATACTCAAATTTTCACATTGGTTTTTGATGCGCTGTCAGGACAATGAGCCTGAATTGGTGCCACAAATTATTGAAGGTATAACTGATGCCAAATGGATGACTGCAACAGAAACTTTGAATATTCTTGATCAATCCTATTCTTCTGTTAGAGATGTGCTCACAAGATTTTTCATTAAATCATTGTAGCTATTTTTTTCTAATTAATTGCTTTAAGAAATTATCCATATTACTGCTTGGTGCAGGTGCATTGCCTTTGATGATATCACCTTCCTTATCTATCAAAACATAATAAGGTATGCTTTTAATATTGTATTGATTACGTATTGATTTATCTGTATCATGTAAAAGTATCCAAGTGAGTTTATTTGCATTGAAATATTGTTTTTCTTTTTCAATGTTTTCGCCAGTTGAAACACTAATAAAGATAACTCTATGCCCATATTTTTGCTCTAATTTTTGAATATATTTTAATTCCTGCAAAGATTCTACATTCCACTCAGCCCAAAAATTGATATAAACATAATTACCTTTCAAATCAGCTATACTTTTATATTTAGGATGATTTAGCAGCATCTCTGGTGCAGCCGATCCTGCATCTAATGCGTTCATATCTTGTAATAAATTTGCAGCAATTATTCTATTTTGAGTACTTAATCCTTTTAAAGAAATGTAGTTCATCAATAAACTAATGTTATTACGATTGTTGTCTTTCTGATAATACCATTCCCTCAATCCAGATAACAAAATGAGCTCTCTTAGCGTATCATTTTTTAACAAAGTATCTACCTTAAGTATGGTGCTTAAAGCATTGCTATAACTATGCATTTCGTTAATTTCATTAAATAAATCTACACCTTTTGGCTTTAATGATAATTGTTTTAGATACTGTTTAAAGTAAGCCTCAAAATAACTCATATACATGGGGTGCGAATACATGATATTACCGCTGAAATATTTTTTGTATTGATAATGGTGATTTGAAAAACATGCCTCTTCTATTGGTGCAATGCTATAATCAATATAATTTTTTAAAAATTCGGATGCATCTGAAAATTCCTTTTTAATAATATCGTTTTTGAAGTTGAGTAATTCTTTTTGCAATATTCTTGGTTGAGCAAAATAGATATTGTTATTAGCATAAAAGTTGGCTAACAGTTGTTCAAAATAAATGATTCGATTGTTTAAACTTTGATCATTTTGATTCAATAAATTCATACTCACTGCACTTTCAGTGCCAATAGTTTCGGTGGCATTGGTATCTTTTTTACCCATCTCAACATTGTAGCTAGTAGCTGGTTCTGCAAACAAAATGGCTTTTGTTTGATTCGTTTTGATAGTAATTTTTTGAATTTCCTTTAAAGGAAATTGTACTTTAAAAATACCATCTTTATTGGTGTTTACGGTTTTAATTAATATTTCTTTATTGGTAAAATAATCTTGGTATTGAATAATTCTAACTGGCTGCTCAGCATAATCAGAAATGGTACCTTCAATTGTAACTTGTGAATATGTTAAGCAACTGAAAAGTAAAAATAAAACTATAAAAAGTTGTTTCATACATGTAAAACTTAAACGTTTTGTAAGCATACAAAAATAGTATTGCGATAGATTTTAATTGTTGAAAAGGATGTTGTAGCAACATTGCAAATTTTATGCCTCAAGCGCTTTACCGTATTAGTGCAACATGTCCTACTTGACTTAAAGTTTTGTCTGGAGAACAAAAACTTCTGTAATCAATTTTATAAATATACACACCTAATTGGATAGTTTCATTATCAATAATTCCATCCCAACCATTGTTTTTATTGCGTGTTTCAAATATTAATTTCCCCCATCTATTGTAAATGGCCATATAAAAATCAATTACACTTTCGTAATTGCCTGCAGGACTAAAAACATCATTGAGGCCATCTCCATTTGGAGTAAAACTATTTGGTACAAAAAGTGGCGGGTCATCTTCAAGGGCTGTGACTTCAATAGTATCGTACAAATGGCAAGTATTATTATAAGTTAGAATAACAGAATACTCACCAGGTTCAAACACGTATAAAAATGATGTTGTAGCGCCAGTATTCCAAACATAAGTTCCACCGGGGTCAGCAAAACTTAAATCTAGTTTAAATTTCTCATGGCTGCATAACACTGTATCAATGCCTAATTCTGGTTGATGGTAATACGCTACTTTAATGGTATCTTTATAACTGCATTGTGCGGTGTAAGCTTCTGCCCAAAAAATGCCAGTTTCAGTAACATTATAATACTGATTTGTAGTGCCAGAACTCCATAAAAAGGTAATACCATTATTGCCAGCGTCAAGTTGCAATGTATCTCCTGGACAAATGATAGTATCCAAACCTAAACTAAATTGAGGAAGCGGAAGAAAAATAATTTCTATTGAGTCAACTTCCAAACAATTACCAGCACTTGCCATTACCCAATAAGTTCCCGAATAGGGAACTTCAATTGTTTGGGTAGTTTCTCCGGTATTCCAAAGGTAGGTACAACCTGGATTTCCTGCATCTAAGGTTACAACTTGATTTCTGCATACCGAAGTGTCATTGCCAATAGGAGGAATAGTTACCATAATAATACTAAGTGTATCATCTAAACTGCAATAACCATTACTGATTGTTACACTAAAATCACCTGGGCTGTTTGCAATAATTACAGGACTTGTTTCACCTGTATTCCATAAATAAGTATAACCGGCATTGCCAGCAATGATTGGTATGCTGGTCAATCCACAAATAATAGTATCATTACCCAAACCTGATATAGGTTCTATAATAACTGTAATTTCGATTTCGGAAGTGTCTGCAAAATTACAGCTTAATGAATCAATAGCAATCAATGTAACAGTATACACTCCTGAAGCATTGTATATGTGGCTTGGATTAGGTGTATTTGATATTGGTGATCCATCACCAAAGTCCCAAATAAAATTCATTGCACCTGTACTGTTGTTGTTGAATGAAATAGGATAATTACTACACACAGTATCAGTTGGCGCTGCAGTGGCTGCAGCATTTAAATCTAATAATTGAAAATCCATTTTTATAATACCAATATTGCAATTTGAACTATTATTGGTAGAAGAATATACACCTGGCGTTGTTGGAAAATTGTCCTGTCCTCCACAACCAGCGCATACCGATTGATATACAATTCCTTTTTTGTCGAACCTACTAGTGCCACCATCAACATGTTCTTCAGAGCCAGCATTACCTCCATAAAAGCTCCCATACCAAAGTGATAGTGCGTCTTTTTTGAGTACAATAAAATAAAAATCACAACCATCTGTAGTCGATTTAATCGCATCTGGAGTTACAGGTAAACCCGTTGTAGTGCCAGTACTACCATATGGAATACATTGACCGCCCCATCCCGAAACATATACATTTTC
>CALMMX010000032.1 GCA_937868545.1 uncultured Bacteroidota bacterium | reverse complement strand
GTATCATTATATTGTTTTAAATTATTACCATCGTAACTATATAAGCCACTGCCATAAGTACAAATCCATAAGGATCCGTTTTTATCAAATTCAATGTCATAAATATTTTTTGAAGTTAAACCTTCAATATTATTTATGTTTTTAAAATATTGTGAATATATATTTATACTTAAAAATATAAATACTATGCTACTTAATTTACGCACTTATTATGTATTCGAACTTAAGTTGAGTAAGCCTTTCTAATTCTTTACCAGCCTCCAACATATCAATATCTTCTTGGTCATATTCCCAAAGAATAATAATATTAAAAGAATAACTGACTTGTTGCTGCTTGAAATAATTAAATAAATCAAAAATGATTTTTGCACTTGTAGAATTAAAATACTCTAAGAAAAATTTAATTTTAATTTCTTTAGTGTTATTAAGAACATACTGTTTATCAAAAAACAATTGAAACCAATTAAATACTGGCTCATAAAATTTTCTAACATTTTCTGGTCTTGATTCTCCAATAACATGATAAATATTAGCATTGCAGTCTAATATTACTTCTGGTGAATTATCAGTTTTCTCAATAAATAATTTATCCATAATCTATTTAATTAATTCAAGTCTTAGTTCGTAAAGTAAATCGTTATCCTTATATGGAAAAAAATTCACATATAAATTATTGTTTGTAATCATTGCCATTTGTATCATCCCTAAACCAGCCGTTTTCTTTTCGGTTTGAGTTTTGGTCATACACTCAAAATAGTATTTTTTTAATTCAACCTCATTCAAACTTTTGATTATTTCAACTTTTGTTTTCAATAAATCAGCATCTAACTCAGTAATTGGTGCAACAACCTTTACTATTATTTTTTCATCTGTTTGTTTTATATTAATAAATGTAATTAAATACTCCGGTTTATCATTATGATTAATAATATTCTCGAGGCTTTCATTTATTAATGTATAACTCTTTTTAGTAATTGCTAAGTTGGTTTTTAATTTTAAGGTACTTTTTATTAGCTTTAATAAAACTGTAATATTAGTATGGCTCAACTCTCCATAAAAAGAAAATAAATCCTCTTTATCTTTATAAAAGTTATAAAATGCTTGACTAAAATTTATACCAACAGACATATAGTTGACTATTATTTATCCTCTATTTTTTTACTAATATAGCAATTCAATGCCTAAATACAAAATAAAAAAAGCAGAACATTGAAATGTTCTGCTTGTATATTTTTAATTAATTTATTACTAATTAATTTCCTTGAGGAGCATTATTTGCTGGTGCATTGTTAGCAGGAGCATTATTAACTGGAGCAGCCCCAGCAGCCATTTCTTGAGTTGAAGGAGAATCATCGCTAGTATCAGTAGTTTCTGAAGTTCTTGGAGATGATAATAAACTAAAAACTAATAATAAAATAGCTAAAGTCCAAGTAGCTTTTTCAATAAAATCAGTCCCTCTACGTGCTCCCATAATTTGGTTAGCAGCCGAAAAGTTACTAGAAATACCTCCACCCTTAGAGTTTTGAACTAATACTACTAAAATTAATAATACACATACTACTATTATTGCTATTGTTAAAACTGTTTGCATAAATTTATTATTTACTTATTATTTTTTAAATTTTGAATTAAGGTTGCAAAGTAAACACTTTTTTGTGGAAATTTCAAACTTAATATTTCATAAGCTCTAATTGCTTTATTAACATTTCCTTGTAAAGCATAAATTTTTGCTAAAGTTTCTGTTACAAGGTGCTCATTTTCAAGCAAACTCTGCTTTGCATCAAGGTTTGGAGTAAAGAACTTATTTGTGCCCAATTTTAATTTACCAGGGTCTGATTCAATTATTTTATCAATAATTTGTCTGTTTTGATTAAAATTTGGCCCTTTTTGAGTATTTTCTACTGGTTTTTGAACTATTTTTTCAGGTTCAGCCTGCTTTTTTTCTTCAATTTTTTGAATTGTATGGGCTTCTTTTTTAATTTTTTGAAGCCAATCTGTAAAAGAAACAGGTTCATTTGATTCTACTTTATCAAATTCAGGCGTTTTTAAGATATCAGATTCAACATAAGACTGAATTACACTTCTACTAATTTCTTGTTCAATTACTTTATTTAATTTATCAATATCAAATTCTTTTGGCTCAGTTTCATTCTCAATGGTTTGTAATACTTCTATTTCGGATGATTTAGCCTCATTCGTTGGGGTAAATTCTATAACCTCCTGTTTTATTTCTGGAAGGTCTTTTACAACTTCTTTAATAGGTTCAGATGTGTTTTTTGTTTCAGAAATTATAGTATTTATGTATATAACTTTTACATCGGTAGAAGTTGTTGTAATATTTGATACAACCGCTGGAATTTCGTTGTTTTTTGTTTGATCTAAATCTTCAACTATTTTATTTATTGGTTCAACAATTGGAGTTTCTTTCGTAGGCTGTATTTGTATTTTTTCTTCTTCCTGAACTTGTAAAACCGCTATTTCTTTAGAATGCATTAATTCATGCAACACTACCCTACTATTAGCTAATATGGCTGTTTTACGTAATTGCTTTGCATATTGAAGCGAATTTTGATTTTTTAATCCTTTGGTAAAAAGTAAATGGGCTGTTTCAAAAAATGGGTATTCGTTAACAATAGCCTCCAAATCTGCAATGTTTGAATTGCTTAACAGATTAGGATTATTTATAGAATATATAAGTTCGCTTTGTAACATTACCAATTATTAAATGCCTTATTAAATATATCTTCTGTTAATTGTCGGTTAATTTCGGTAAGTAATTCATCTTCTACAGAAGATAAGTTTTTAGAAGATGAATAATCTGCAAAACGGGTAAAAGACTGATCAAAATTTTTAGTGATATCAAATTTATTAGTATACTTTACTGTTACGGTTATTGTTAACCTATTAAGCGCAGCTTGGTCTGTACTTTGAATGGCAACTGGAGCCACATTATAATCGGCTATAGTACCCTCAAACAGCAAATCTCCATTTTGCTTCATCAAAGCCAAATTGGTTTGTGTAGAAACAACATCCCTTAATTTTTCTGTAAATTTTTGACTTATGTTGGGACCAGCCAAGGTAGAATTATTTTTAAAAAAGTCTACAGATACAGTTTTTGCCTCAATAGGAATACTTGCCCCATTTAAAGAGTATTTTACTTTACATTGAAATGTAAATAAAGCCAAAAATAATATGACAAAAATTCGAGTTTTCATTACTAGAAAACAAATTTAATGAAACTTCTAAATAAATAAGGCTAATAAATACTAAATTAGGTAAACTTATTTGTAAAAACAGTGATTACATAATATATTTACACCTATTATGCTGCAAGGAAAACAACTGATACTAGCCACAAAACCATTTGCTAAAGAAGATAGAGCTAAAAGTTGGTATTATACAATTTCAACCTTACTAATTTTAATTGCACTATTAATTGGAACTGTTTATAATTTTCATTGGAGTTTAAAGTTAATATGTAGCATTGGTGCTGGGTTCCTTATTGTTCGCATGTTTGTAATTTATCATGACCATCAGCATAAGGCCATTTTAGATAAATCAATTTTAGCCAATATTATTTTTACGCTATTTGGATTTTATGTTTTAGCACCAACTGGAATTTGGAGTAGAAGCCACGATTACCACCATAAAAATAATTCTAAATTATTTAGCGCAAGCATTGGCTCCTACCCTATTTATACTAAACAAAAATTTGAAAAACTAAGTAAAATGGAACAATGGCATTACCTATTTATTAGGCATCCGTTAACCATTTTGTTTGGATATATTTTTGCTTTTATGTATGGTATGTGCATTAAATCAATAATAAACAGATTTAGCAAACACGTTGATTCATTAGTAGCACTAATTGTTCACTTTGCCTACCAATTTGCAGTGTTATACTTTTTAGGATGGCATACTTGGATAGTATTATGTTTAATTCCTCATTTTATTTCTGGAGCAATGGGCGCCTATTTATTTTATGCTCAACATAATTTCCCAGATTCTACATTTGTTGGAAACGAAGAATGGACTTATGAAGGTGCTGCCTTAGAATCATCAAGTTACTTAAAATTAATTCCTCCTATGCAATGGGCAACTGCAAATATAGGTTTTCATCATATACATCATTTAAATGCGAGGATTCCATTTTACAGATTGCCTGAAGTAATGAATGCTATTCCTGAATTACAAAATGCAAAAACTACTTCCTTAAAACCAAAAGATATTATTGCTTGTTTTAAACTAAAGGTTTATGATTTCGAAAAGCAAAAGTTAGTAGGTGTATAAGAAGTGCTAAATTTTATTCCTTTTTTCTTTTTTTAATTGGAGGGATAACTATTTGCAATCCAATTGAAGGAACATAAGTAAAACCTGAAAGATTTACACTTGAACCATCTAGTAATGTAAAATTACCATAGTTTTGATAGTACATTGAAAATGCAGCTAAAAAGTATACAAACTTATATCCAACTTTTACATTAACAAAAGTACCTATAGATGCAAAATTCTTTTTATAACTAGCATTAGGGAAATTTAAACTAGTGTTTTCACTAATAATATCTTTTGGTTTAAACCCATACTGCAAAAAAGTATGATTATAGGCTAAGCCCCACGAAAAATGGCCTGTTTTTTCTTCTGGACCAAATGATCTACTAAATATAACAGGTACAAAAAAATCTTTCCTCTTAAACTCAAGGCCTATTCTATTTTGAATTTTATCTAAGCCAAAAGGTAAACTAAATTCACGAGATGAATATTGTAATCCAACACTTCCATATACATTCTTGTTTTTTTCACCTGTCCCAATTGCACCTGTTGTTCCTAAAAACTGATACTTAGCATCAAATGCATGGGTACCAATTGAGTATTGATATCCAATGTCAACTTTTTTTATTATGCCATATCTAACATAACAATTATAGCCTACCATAAAAGGGTCTAAAAAATACGAAAGCGCATATTTATTTAATAATCTATATCTTTCATCATAAACTGATGATTGTGAAACTTCTTCAGTAAATGTGTTAACATCATTAGAATTAACATATTGCACTGCCTTTTTTACTACTTCTGCTGAATTTCGAATAGTAAGTATAGGAATATTACCAGCGTAATTACCACCTACCTTTATTTGATTTTTGGGAGTAACTTTACCGGAATCAATTATAGTACGGGGCGCAGCACATGAGGTTAAAATTAGTGCTAAAACACCTATTATACTAAAATACTTAGTACTACTAATTACTCTTTTAATTGTAAAACGCTGCATGAATTAACTAATCTTTAGTCAATAATAAATCATTTATTAATTTTATAACAAACTCAAGTTGTTCTTCCTTTGTAATATCAGTATTATCAAGTATTACAGCATCATCTGCTTTAATTAAAGGATTTTCTTCGCGTGTAGTATCGGCAGTATCTCTATTTTTTAAATTCTGCTTAACATCAGCAAATGTATGGTATTCGCCCTTACTACTTAATTCATCAAATCTACGTTGTGCTCTAACATCATCATCAGCAGTCATAAATAATTTAAGTTCTGCATCCGGAAAAACATGTGAACCAATATCTCTGCCATCCATAATTACACCTTTATGTTTGCCCATTTCTCTTTGCAAAGCAACCATTTTTGATCTAACCTCTTTTATTGATGCTATGGCACTAACATTATTGGCAACCTCCATTTTACGAATGTCCTTTTCAACATGTTCTCCATTTAATAACACTTCAGAAGATTTAGTATCTGTATTATAAACAAATGAAACGTCAATTAAAGGCAAGGCTTTAATCAATTTTGCAACATCTATAACAGAATCAACAATTATATTATTTCTAAGGCTAAACAATGTAATTGCTCTATACATTGCACCAGTATCAATATAATTATAATGGAGCTTTTGCGCTAAAGCCTTGGCTAAAGTACTTTTTCCACATGAAGAATAACCATCTATTGCAATTGTAATTTTTGACATAATCTAGGTAAATGTAATAAAATATTAAAATCTCTCAGCTACTTTTTAAATATTATTATTAATTTAGATATGATTTAAATCTTAACATAAATTTTGCGTACAATTTGGCTTTTTATACTTCTGTATTGTTGTTGCACAAATTTTACTTTTGCCTCTGATACGCTTGCTATACCTAAAAAACGCAAATACATACTTGGCACATCTTCGGTTATTTTAACAAGCTCATCTTTAATTTATTTAAATGAAGCATGGTATAAACAATACAAAACATCATCATTTCATAATTTTAATGATAATGGTGAATGGTTTATGCTTGATAAATTTGGGCATACGCTTACTACCTACCAAACAGGGAGATTAATGATGAATGCCATGAATTGGGCAGGATATTCAAAAAACAAACAACTCCTAATTGGCGGATTAAGTGGTTTTGCATATATGACTGCAATTGAAGTAATGGATGGCTATAGCCAAGGATGGGGATTTAGCTGGGGAGATATGGCAGCAAATGGTATTGGTAGTAGTTTAGCTATTGGCCAAAACATGTTATGGAAAACACAACGCATTCAATTAAAATATTCGTATTCAAAAACAAATTATCCTCAATACAACCAATCTTTACTTGGAAAAAATTTAAGTGAACAAATTTTAAAAGATTACAATGCTCAAACTTATTGGATAAGTATTAATCCATCTTCCTTTATAAAAAAAGAAAACAAATTTCCTAAATGGCTAAACTTTGCCTTTGGATATGGTGCAAATGGTATGTTAAATGCAAGAGATGCATACTTTGTAGTTTATGACAACAATGGAAATAGCCAATTAATAAAAAGGTACCAACAATATTATTTTTCGTTGGATGTTGATTTAACCAGAATTAAAACAAAATCAAAAGTTTTAAAATCCGTATTTTCGTGCTTAAATATTATAAAAATACCATTTCCAAATTTGGAATTGAGTGAACAAAAACTAAAATTTAATTATTATTAAAAAAATTATATGGAACTATACAGCATTAACACAGGGCATTTTAAACTAGATGGAGGAGCAATGTTTGGAGTTGTACCAAAATCAATATGGAACAGAACTAACCCAGCCGATGAAAACAATCTTTGTAGCTGGGCAATGCGTTGTTTATTAGTAAAAGATGGCAACAGACTCATTTTAATTGATAATGGAATGGGGAATAAACAAAATGATAAATTTTTTGGCTTTTACTATTTACATGGCAATGATACACTTGATTTATCTTTAGCAAAATATGGATTTAGTAAAGATGATATTACTGATGTTTTTTTAACGCATTTACATTTTGACCATTGTGGAGGAAGTATAGAATACAATGCCGATAAAACAAAACTAAAACCAGCGTTTAAAAACGCAAAATACTGGTGTGCGCAAAAACATTGGGATTGGGCTGTAAATCCTAATCCAAGAGAAAAGGCGAGTTTTTTAAAAGAAAATATTTTACCAATACAAGAAAGTGGTCAGTTAAACTTTGTTGATGCTACTAAAGAATTTATTCCAAATTTTAGTATTTATGAAGCAAATGGGCATACAGAAGCTATGTTATTACCGCTTATTAAATATAAAAACACAACTATTGCATTTATGGCAGATTTAATTCCTTCAGTAGGTCATTTACCAATTCCTTATGTGATGGGTTATGATGTTAGACCTTTAAATACACTTACTGAAAAAAATTACATACTAAATGAGGCAGTAAAAAATAATTGGACATTATTTTTTGAACATGACCCAATTAACGAATGTTGCTCATTAATAGAAACAGAAAAAGGAATTAGAGCAAATGAAATGTTTAAATTAGAGGAACTATAAAATTCAAAACTATGAATAGCAACAATAAACGATTAAAAATTGGTGAAGGGAAAATAAGTGGTTATGTTTCTATATTTTTAGCTATACTATCTTTTTTAGCAGTATTTTGTTTTAAATACCCTGAAATACTTACTTCACCCGAATTTAGAGCTGTATATAAAGGCGAGCAAATGGAAGTACTTTTAACATCTGTTATTATTGCCGCATTTTTGTTTGCAATTTTAAGTTTTATTTTAAGTAAAAAAAAGAAATATGCTTTAATTGGTTTAATAATAATAACTCTAACAGTTTTAATTGGTGGGCTTAAAGTAGAAGCAACAGCTGTTGGAGCAAGTAGATGGTATTTAGGCTTAGATTGGTTATTACTAGATTTATTATTAATGTCAGTAATATTTATTCCTATTGAAATGATTTGGCCTAAAAACACAGAACAGCCAAGATTTCATGAAGAATGGCGTACAGATTTAGTATATTTTGTAATTAGTCATTTATTTATTCAATTATTTACAGTTATTATAAATGCTCCTGTAAAAGCTGTATTTGGAGGTATGGGATTAACAGGTTTGCATAATTGGATACAAGACTTACCATTTGTAATTGAATTATTTTTAGCATTTTTCACTGCTGATTTTTGCCAATATTGGGCACATCGTTTTTTCCATTCACATGTTTATTTATGGCGATTTCACTCTATACACCATTCAACCCAAAACATGGATTGGTTAGCTGGAAGTAGAACTCATTTTATTGATATAATAGTTACACGCTGTGCAGCATTTACTCCTTTATTTGTGTTTGGATTTTCGCCAATAGTCTTTAATATTTATATACTTTTTATGGCAATTCATGCAGTATTAATACACTCTAATACACGTATTAATTTTGGATTCTGGAAATACATGTTTGCTACACCGCAATATCATCATTGGCATCATTGCGAAGATCCAAAACATTATGGTAAAAACTTTGCTACCATTTTCCCGTTTATTGATAGAATATTTGGCACTTATTATTTACCAAACAACATTTGGCCTGATGGCACAGGTGTGCACGAAGGAAATTACCCAAAAGGATATTTAAAACAAATGATACATCCTTTTACAAAAAGTCCCTTTGATAATGATTTAAAAATGGAAGAAAGAACAGATAGGTAATTAATTTCTCTCTCCAAAAATTTTGCTACCAACTCTAATTAAAGTTGAACCTTCTTCAATGGCAATGCGATAATCAGAACTCATTCCTGTACTTAAAATTTTATATTCAGGAAATTGCATTTTAAAATTATATAAAGCCTTAAATTCTTTTCTTATTTGCATTTCATCATCAGTATTTGATGCCATTGCCATAAAGCCTTCAATAGTAATATTTTTAAATTCTAAAAACTCACTTGATGTAAGCAAATCAGTGGCTTCATCAAAGCTCAACCCAAATTTTGTTTCCTCAGTTGCAATGTATATTTGAAGCAAACATTTTATTGTTCTATTATTTTTAATGGCTTCTTTATTTATTTCTTTCAATAATTTAAAACTATCTACACCATGTATTAAATAAACAAAAGGAGCAATGTATTTTACCTTATTGCTTTGTAAATGTCCAATAAAATGCCATCGTATTTCTTTAGGTAAACTATCATGTTTATCTACTAATTCTTGTACATAGTTTTCTCCAAAATCTAACTGGCCCGCTTCATAAGCCTCTAATAACATTTCATTAGGTTTTGTTTTAGAAACTGCAACCAATAAAACATTGCTTGGCAATTGTTGTTTTAACTGAACTATATTTTGAGCAATAGACATTTATTTCCCTATTATTCTTCTAAACTATAAATTAATAAACCACTTCGCATTTTTGGTTCTACCCATGTTGATTTTGGAGGCATAATATTATTAGTATCTGCTATCCATTTTAAGTGTTCCATGGTAATTGGATATAAACCAAATGCTACAGCAGCTTTACCTTCATCTACTTGCTTTTTCAATGCTTCGCTTCCTCTTACACCAGGCACAAAACCAATGCGTTTATCAGTTTTTAAATCATGAATATCAAAAATAGGTGATAAGATATATTTAGTTAAGATAGCCGAATCTAAACTATCAATTGGATCTTTAAGATTTACAATTTTATCTTTAGCTTTTAACGAATACCATTTTTTCTCGATATACATTGAAAACTCTTGCGATTGCAAAGGTTTATATTGTGGTGATTTAATTTCCGTAATAATAAAATTGGTTTTTAAATTATACATTAATTCATTAACCGATAAATTATTTAAATCTTTTACAACTCTATTATATTCAAATATCTTTAAATGCGATTCTGGAAAAAATACTCCTAAATAATAATTAAAAGCTTCTTTACCAGTAAATGCCTTATGTGTAGACCTTCTTAATTTACCTAACAGTGTAGCAGATGCCGATCTATGATGACCATCTGCAATGTATATATTTGGAATGGTAGAAAAACGCTCTGCTATTTTCAAAACTGTTTTTTTATCTTCAACAACCCAAACAGTGTGGCGCACTCTATCTGTAGTTGTAAAATCATAATCGGGTCTAGTAAGTGCTATTTCATCAGAAATAGCATCAATTTCAACATCGTTAGGATAAGAAAATAAAACAGGCTCTGCATTAAATTCACACACTTCCAAATAGTCTTTTAACTTTTCTTCGCGTTGAGTTATTGTTTGCTCATGAATTTTAATTACCCCATTTATATAATCATCAATACTAGTACAAGCAATTATTCCTAAATATTCATTATCTTCTTTTATCTGACGATATATGTAATAACAAGGTTTTTCATCTCTAAAAAATATTTTTTCACGTACAAATTTTTTAAAATGATTTTTCACTTTTTGCAATCTTTCAGAAGATCCAGGCTTTGTTTTAATACCATCTTCATAATCTGGATTAATAACATGAAGAAATGAAAAAGGATTCCCCGCTAATTTTTCTCTTAGTTCGGACGAATTATAACCATCAACCGAACGTGAAGCTACTAAATGCACTTTATCGTTTTGAGGTCTAATAGCTTTAAACGGAATTATTTTTGCCATAAAAATGAGTAAGACAATTTTATTATTTGTCTATAAATTTAATAAAAAATAATTATTTATCT
>CALMMX010000031.1 GCA_937868545.1 uncultured Bacteroidota bacterium | reverse complement strand
TATTTTAACCATATCGTATTCTAACTTCTTTTTAATTGTTGGTATGGCTTGCCTGATTTTTTTATCAATTGTATTAAGTTTTAAAATAAATAACCGACGTTTAAAAAACGCAAAAATTGAGCTCGAAAAAATTGTTGAAGAACGAACCGCGGCACTCAAACATAAAGAACAAGAAATTACAGATAGTATTAAATATGCCTTAAGAATTCAGCTTTCAATAATTCCTACTAATAACCATGTAAAATCATTACTTCCAAAAAGTATGGTTTACTACAGGCCAAAAGATATTGTAAGTGGTGATTTTTATTGGGTTGATGAAATTAATGGTTCAGTTCTATTTGCAGCTGTGGATTGCACTGGCCACGGTGTTCCTGGTGCTATGATGAGTGTTATTGGATTAAAACTATTAAATCAAGCGGTTCAAGATAAGGGATTAAGTGTTCCATCAGAAATATTACAATACTTAGATATAGGTGTAAACTCTACCTTACGCCAATCTTACGACCCAAGTGCGGTAAAGGATGGTATGGATTTAGCGGTTTGTAATTTAGATTATAAAACTCTTACATTACAATATTCCGGGGCATTTAATTCAATGTTAGTAGTAAGAAAAAACATCGCAAATACATATGCCATCACTAGTTCTAAAGAAACATTTTATAATAACGACTTACTTGAAATAAAATCAGACAAACTCGCTATTGGAAGTAATACTGATGGTTTAGCCGATGTATTTACAAACCACACTATACAATTACAAAAAGATGATTGTGTGTTTATTTATACTGATGGCTATGCAGATCAATTTGGAGGCCCAAAAGGAAAAAAATTTAAATACAATCAACTAAAAGATGTTTTAATTGCAAATTCACATCTACAAATTGAAGAGCAAAAAGATTGTTTAGACAAGGCATTTAGAACTTGGAAAGGAAAACAAGAACAAGTAGATGATGTGTTGGTTATTGGAGTAAAAATTTAAGTTTATGAGGAGAATTGTACTTGCCTTAATTTTTATATATTTTAATTGTTATGCTCAATTACCTTACCTTGATTCTTTAAAAATTCAATTAAAAAAAGCAAATCAAGATTCTGTTAAATGCCGAATACTCTTTTTGCTTATTGAATCTGAATACGACGATAAAATTTGGCCAATTTATAATAATAAACTAAAAGTAATAACTCTAGATAATCTTAAAAAAACATCCAACCCCATTTTTATTAAATATTTAGCCGAAACATTAAATAATGATGGTTATTTAGCTAACATGCATAATGAATCAGATAAAGCCTTAAATTTATATTTACAAAGCTTAGAACTCCAAAAAAAAATTAATAATTTAAACGGAATAGCCACAATTTATAACAACATTGCAACAGTATATTTAAACATTGGAAATGTTCAAAAAGCACTTGAATATCATAATAAAAGTTTAAAAATATATTTAGAATTAAAAGATAAAGTTGGTATTGGCCGATCGTATAATAATCTTGGATACATATATGACGATTTAGGTAATATTCAATTAGCACTTGAATATTTTCATAAAAGTTTAAATATTAGAAACCAAATAAATGATAAGATAGGTGTTGCGGCTTGTCTTAATAATATTGCTAAGCTTTACCAAAAACAAGGTAACAATAAAAAAGCCAAAGAATACTACCATCAAAGCAATAAACTTCAAATTGAAGGTAACGATATTATTGGCTCACTTACTTCATTAAATAACATTAATTCTATTTTAATTCAAGAAGCAGAAGAAAAAGAAAAAGAAAAATTATACGATGAGGCTGCTGTCTTATTAAAAACCGCTGAAAACAATTATAAAAAAGTACTCATAACTCAAATTGAGTATGAAGAGAATATAGGAATAAGTAATACTTATAGTAATTTAGGAAGCCTTTATGAAATATTATCTAAAACAAAAAACAACATAAAATTCAAAGATTCACTAACTAAAGAAGCGCTAAATTTTTTTAATTTAAGTTTAAATATTAATAGAAAAATAGAAAATAAAAATGGAGTTGTTGATATTTTAAATAAAATTGCTAACCTAAAATTTGAAACTGGGGATCTACAAACTGCTAAAACTAATGCAGAAGAAAGTTTTAAAATTGCAAATACTATAGGTTATCCTTTATTAATAAAAAATTCAAGTGAAATATTAAGCCACATTTATTCAAAACAAAATGATTTTAGAAAAGCATTTGAAATGCAAGTAGTATTTAAACAAATGTCGGATAGTGTGTATAATAATGCAAATGAAAAGGCAAGTATACAAACTATGGTAAAATATGAATACGAAAAAAAATCTACTGCTGATAGTGTAAAAGTTGCTGAAGAAAAGAAGGTAACAAATGCCCAATTAAAACAAGAAAAAACACAACGTTTTGCCTTATATGGAGGGATTTTGTTAATAGGCTTATTTGGAGCATTTTTGTATAACAGATTAAAAATATCTAAGAAACAAAATCTATTAATTGAACTACAAAAATCAGAACTACAAAAACAAAAAGAAATAGTTGAAGAACATCAAAAAGAAACCCTAGACTCTATACACTATGCTAAACGAATACAAAATGCATTAATAGCCAACTCCGATTTTATAAATTCTAATATATCTAATAATCTTATTTACTTTAATCCAAAAGATATTGTAAGTGGTGATTTTTATTGGGCAACAAAACATAATAATAAATTTTATTTAGCGGTTTGTGATAGCACCGGCCATGGTGTTCCTGGCGCATTTATGAGTTTATTAAACATGGGTTTTTTAAGTGAGGCAATCAAAGAGAAAAACATTGAAAAACCAAATGAAATTTTTAATTATGTTAGAAATCGATTAATTTCTACAATAAGTGAGGGTGGTCAAAAAGATGGTATGGATGGAATTTTAATTTGTTTAGAACAAAACAATAGAACAATTGAATATGCTGCTGCAAATAACGCTCCTGTTTTAATTAAAAAAAATGAAATTATAGAATTGCAAAAGGACAGAATGCCTGTTGGAAAAGGTGAAAAAAACTTAGATTTTACACTTTATACAATTGAGTTAGAAAAGAATGATACTTTATTTCTATATACTGATGGTTATGCAGACCAATTTGGTGGGCCAAAAGGAAAAAAGTTTAAATATAAATCACTAAATGAATTATTGTTAAATAATGTAGATTTAGATTTAATGAGTCAAAAAAATGAAATAGAACAAACTTTCATTTCTTGGAAAGGTAACTTAGAACAAGTAGATGATGTGTTGATTATTGGAGTAAAAATTTAATGGGTTTAAAAAAACTAAAACGAATTTCCTCAAAAACCCAACATTTAATAAATTTATTCAAGCGTTTAGTCATTTCCGTTTTTAAATTACCATAAAAAAGCTATTTTTGGTTAAATAACATAATTAATTTAACAATTTTATTAAAAAAAAGAGATGGGATTATTCGACAAAATTAAAGCAGCGGTTGGTATAGGTCAACCTAAAGTAGATTTTACTTTACAAAGTAACCAAATTAAGAGAGGCGAATCAATTAAAGGTCGTGTAGTTGCAACTGCTGGCACAAAAGAAACTCCAGTAAAGTTTTTCTTAATTGAACATGTTGAAGTTTTAACTCGAAGAGAATGGAGTGATACATTAAACAAAATGGTAGATAAAGAAATTAAAAACACGGTTAATAAAATTCAAATTCAAAAAAATGATGAATTATTAAAACCAGGTACAACAATGGAATTTGATTTTGAATTGCCCGTTTCTACAAGTGCAATGAATACTGGACATCCATATAAACACGAACTAAAAGTATCTATAGATGTACCAGGCTTAGACCCATCTAAAACTAATGACCTTTTTATTTTATAAGTAATCAATAAAAACAAAAAAAATGCAAAAACCAACCTTTGGCGAAAAAGTTCGCTATTATTTCGAAAATACAATGTCTGCTGGTCCAGCGGGTGTTATTAAGTGGCTAGCACTAATTTCTTTATTTATGGTATTAGTATTAGGCGTTGTAATCCTAATATTTGGAATTAAAAGTTCACCAGAAGCAGATGCCGAAAATTTAGGATTTATAGAAGGTGCGTGGCAAAGTTTAATGGCAACTTTAGATTCTGGAACTATGGGTGGCGATGAAGGCTGGGCTTTTCGTTCAGTTAGATTTATAGCTACACTAGGTGGTATATTTTTAATATCAATTTTAATTGGTACTATTTCTTCTGGTATCGACGAAAAGTTAGATGAATTAAAAAAAGGTCGTTCTCGCGTATTAGAAAGCAACCATACATTAATTTTAGGTTGGTCAGAAAAGGTGTTTTCTATTATATTAGAAATAATTGAAGCAAACTCTAATCAAAAAAAACCAAGCATTGTTATTTTAGCCGATAGAGATAAAGGCGAAATGGAAGATGAGATTAGATCTAAGATTGATAATTTTAAAAACACTAAAATAATTGTAAGAAGTGGAAATCCTTTAGAGTCTTCTGCTATTGCAGTTGTTAATCCTAATGGCGCACGCTCTATTATTGTATTAGCTAACGATGAAGCAAATGCAGATACTTATGTAATTAAATCCGTATTAGCATTAACTAACGGTAAAAATCGTAAAAAAGAAGAGTTTAATATTGTTGCCGAAATAAAAGACCCAAAAAATATGGAGGCTGCAGATTTAGTTGGTAACAACGAAACGGTTTTTGTTTTATCATCTGATTTAATTTCTCGTATTACTGCGCAAACTTGTCGTCAGTCTGGGTTAAGTGTTGTTTATAGCGAAATTTTACAGTTTGAAGGTGATGAAATTTATTTTCAATCAGAACCAAAACTAACAGGAAGAACTTATAAAGATGTTGTTTTCTCGTATGAAAACTCTGCTGTTTTAGGTATTTTAACTAAAGGGGAAGAAGCCTTAATTAATCCAAGTATGGATACTGTTTTTAACGTTGGTGATCGTGTTATTGCTATTTCTGAAGACGATGATACAATTAAATTAAGTGGGAAAAAAACATTTGATATTAAAGAAGCCTTATTTAATCGTGTTTCGCAAACTTATGCAACCGTTGAAAAAACTCTTATACTTGGTTGGAACGAAAGAGGTTCTCGTATTATTGAGGAATTAGATAATTATGTTGCTACCGGATCTAGTGTTACAATTTTAGCTGAAGGTGATACTATAGCTGACGAAGTAAAAGAATTAAGTGCGTCTTTAGAAAAGCAAAAAATTAGTTTTTTAACAGGTGATATTAATGACAAAGCCACATTAGTTAGTTTAAAAACCGAAACGTTTGATCACATAATTTTATTAAGCTATAAAGATATTGATGTACAAGAAAGTGATGCTAAAACATTAATATGTTTGTTACACCTTCGTAACTTAAGTGAGTTGGCAAACAAAGATTATAGTATTGTATCTGAAATGCTTGACATTCGTAACCGTGATTTAGGCGTAGTTGCTAAGGCCGACGATTTTATTGTAAGCGATAATTTAATATCACTTATGCTAAGTCAATTAAGTGAAAATAAAGACTTGAAAAAAGTATACGACATTTTATTCGAAGCTGAAGGTTCTGAAATTTATTTAAAACCAGTTAGCCATTATGTAAAAACGGGCCAACCTGTTAATTTTTATACTGTATTAGAAAGTGCTGCTCAATTAGGTGAAACCGCTATAGGATACCGTATTTCATCATTAAGCGCAGATTCTGATAAACATTTTGGAGTAAATATTAACCCTACAAAATCAAGTACAATTACTTATAACGAGGAAGATTTTATTATAGTAGTTGCTGAAGATTAAAATTTACTTAACTCATATTAAAAGCTATCTGTTTAAATTAAACAGATAGCTTTGTTTTTTTAACATGTTACAAAAATATTTTATAGCCATTATACCTCCTCAATTGCAATGCGAAGAAATTAGTTCTTTTAAAGAATACATTTCCAAAACCTTTAATTCACATGGTGCTTTACAATCGCCACCACATATTACTTTACACATGCCTTTTTCATTTGAAGAAAATAAAGAAGATGTTTTATTAACCTGTTTACAGAATTTTAAGTTTAGCAAAGATTGTACAATACAGCTTAAAAATTTTAATTGTTTTGAGCCTAGAGTTATTTTTATAAATGTGATAGAAAACCAGCTTTTATTTCAATTACAAAAATCCTTAGTACAACACGTTAAATCTAACTTAAATATTTTTAATCAATCTGATGATTTAAGAGGCTTTCATCCTCATGTTACCATTGCTTTTAGAGATTTAAAAAAGCAAACTTTTTATAAAGTTTGGGAAGAATTTAAATCAAAAAATTATGAAGCCACCTTTCAAACTTCAGAAATTGCTTTGCTAAAAAAAGGTAATTTAAACTGGGAAGTTTATAAAACATTTAAGTTTACTTCATAAAAAAAGACGTGTCATAACCGACACGTCTTTCTATTTTATAATTTAATTAATTAGGGCTTTTTCATTAACACTTCGTCAATCATACCATAATCTTTAGCTTCTTGAGCTGTCATCCAGTAATCTCTATCACTATCAGCCCACACTTTTTCATAAGTTTGTCCGCTATGTGTAGCAATAATATCGTATAATTCTTTTTTCAATTTACCTATCTCACGAGCAGTAATTTCAATATCAGATGCTTGTCCTTCAGCACCACCTAATGGTTGGTGAATCATTACACGTGCATGTTTTAATGCGGTACGTTTTCCTTTAGTACCTGCACATTGTAATACCGCACCCATGCTTGCTGCCATACCAGTACAAATTGTAGCCACATCTGGCTTAATAATTTGCATAGTATCATAAATTCCTAAACCAGCATATACAGATCCTCCTGGAGAATTTAAATAAATTTGAATATCTTTCTTAGGATCTACTGATTCTAAAAACAATAATTGAGCTTGAACAATATTAGCAACTTGGTCGTTAATACCTGTTCCTAAAAATATAATTCTATCCATCATTAAACGAGAGAAAACGTCTAATACCGAAACGTTTAATTGACGCTCTTCAATAATATTTGGAGTTAAATTTCTAATTCCTTTTGATATAATAGATGCATAACTATCATACGTTAAACTATTAATACCTACATGTTTTGTAGCATATTTTTTAAATTCATTTTCATCAAACATAATGTGTTTTTTTTAGTTGTTAAACAAATGTAATTGTTGGATAACAATAAAGCGAAATAAATGCCAAAAAGTTTTTAACGTCAATACGTCAGTATATTAATTAAATCAAATTCATTTCCTTTCGATTTAGTTGTCGATATTTACAACACAAAATAATAAACCATGGAAAACATACCTTATATAATATATGCCGAAGGAACACCAAATCCTGCATCATTAAAATTTGTTGCTAATAAACTTTTAATATCCCAAAAAGGCGCTAGTGCTGAATATAAAAACGCTTCAGAAACTCTTACAGCTCCTATTGCAAGTAAATTATTTCAATTCCCATTTGTAAAAACAGTTTTTGTTACAGCTAATTACATTACTATTACTAAAACAGACTCTGTAAATTGGGATGATATTACTTTAGAATTAAGAACCTTTTTAACAGAATACTTAAACGCTGGTAATTTAATTATTACTGCTCTGCCAAAACAAGAAGTAGCTATTGATAATACCTTTACCGAAACTAAAACTATTAATACTCAACACATGGCTCCACAAAATGATGTGGAAGCAAAAATTATTGAAGTATTGGATCAATATATTAGACCAGCTGTAGAGCAAGATGGTGGTTTAATAACATTTAAAGATTTAAAAGATGGCGTTGTAACCGTTCAAATGCGCGGTGCATGTAGTGGTTGCCCAAGCAGCACTATGACTTTAAAAGCTGGAATAGAAGCTCTATTAAAACGTTTATTACCTGATGCTGTTAAAGAAGTAGTTAGCGAAGCTTTATAGTAAAATAACCAACCATTTTTATATACTATTAAAGTTTAATAACCTAATAATGTTAAAATCTAGTAATCAACGTTAATTAACACTCATAACAACTACTACTGATTTTAAGATACTTACATACTAGGGTAATTAACAATTATAAAGTGTATAAATAAAGTTTAGGTTAATAAGTATCCAAAAATAAATAGCAATTTGTTAATAGCTTATTTACTTATATAATTTTTACGAAACACAAAATTTACTTTTAACAATTTTATAGTTGATTGTACAATTTTACACACATTAAAAAGCATGTACTTTTATATTTAGTTATTAAATCACATCTTTATTAAACAATTGTTCATTAAGTAGTATAATATTTAAAATCAGTAGCTTAAAAAATTTAACCATGTTTAATATTTGTTAATAGACCAATAATAAGTTATAAAGCAAGTAAACTAAATAGTATTTTTACACCGTATTAACAGCTTATATACTATAACTATAATTTTAAAATTTTTAAAAATCTTTATTAATATATTATGAATTTAGAAAAAGGTTATCTCGAAAAAAAAATTGATTCATCGCTTGATTTGTTCAAAGAAATTGCGCATCTTAAGAAAGAGAAGAATGCAATCATCCTTGCTCACTACTATCAAGATGCTGATATTCAAGATATTGCAGACTATATTGGTGACAGTTTAGGGCTCGCTCAACAGGCCGAAAAAACCACCGCAAAAATCATTTTATTTGCCGGTGTTCATTTTATGGCAGAAACCGCAAAAATTTTGAATCCAAAAACAAAAGTACTATTACCCGATTTAAAGGCTGGTTGTTCTTTAGCAGATTCTTGTCCGGCTGACGAATTTTCGGCTTTTAAAGCTGCTCACCCCGATCATATTGTGTTAACCTACATAAATTGTACTGCCGATATCAAAGCGCTCTCAGATGTGATTGTAACAAGCACAAATGCGGTTCAAATTGTAGAGTCATTTCCTAAAGATCAAAAAATAATATTTGCACCTGATAAAAATTTAGGGGCTTACATTAATAAAATTACTGGTCGTGATATGGTTTTATGGAACGGTAGCTGTATGGTTCATGAAATTTTTAGTGCAGAAAAATTAATAAAGTTAAAAGCTCAACATCCAAAAGCTTTAATTTTAGCTCATCCCGAATGTGAAGCTCATATTTTAGAATATGCCGATTTTATTGGTAGTACCACAGCAATTTTAAATTATAGTAAAAAATCGGATGCTCAAGAATTTATTGTATTAACCGAAACTGGTATTATACATCAAATGCAAAAAGCAAGTCCTACAAAAACGTTTATTCCCGCTCCACCAAATAATAGTTGTGCTTGTAATGATTGCCCGCACATGAAATTAAATACTTTAGAGAAAATATACATAGCTCTAAAATATGAACAACCCGAATTATTAATGAGTGATGAAATGATTGAAAAATCAAAATTGCCTATTACTAAAATGCTTGAATTATCTGCTAAATTTGGATTGTAATTTAGTTATGATTTATGATTTTTAAATCATAAATTAGATGTTCGATTTTATGAGAAAATCTATTAATATATTCTTATTTCCTAAATTCAAATTTTTAATAATTTGTGGTTTAGTAATTATTAGTTTTATTACTAAATCTCAAACAACAAATCCCAACGGTTATAATATTTTTAAGTATGATAATGGTGCTACTTCGTCTGAAGGTACTATGCGTGATGGCAAAGCAGATGGCTATTGGAAAAACTATTATAAAAATGGTCAAATAAAAATTGAGGGTAATCGTAAAAATTTTGTATTAGATAGTATTTGGAAATTTTATTCTGAAAAAGGAAAAATAACAAAAGCCGTAAATTATTTAGAGGGTAAAAAAAATGGATACACTTTAAATTATGATACAAATCAACGTGTTACAAGTAAAGAAAATTTTGTAAATGATATTAAACAAGGTAATTCTTATTGGTATTATCCATCAGGAAAAACTAAACAAGTTACGCCATATGTAAAAGGTAAGCCCGATGGTTATGCCTATGAATTTTCTGAAGATTCTACTATTATTTCTATAATAAAATACCAAGGTGGCATTTTAGCAAATATTGAACGTATTAATCGTAAAGATAACCAGGGTAAAAAGCAAGGTGTATTTAAAGATTTTTATGAAGATGGAAAATTAAAAGAAGAAAAAAAGTATAAAGACGATTTGGTTGATGGCTATGTTAAGTCATATGACAAAAAAGGTAATTTAACTAATACCGAAAAATTTAATAATGGCAAACAAATTAAAAATGCTCCAGAGTTAGCAAAATTAGATGTTTATAAAGATTTTTATGGTGATGGTACTTTAAAATACGAAGGCGGTTATATTAATGGAATGCCAGTTGGAACGCATTATCATTATAAACAAAAATACATGTGCGATAGTTTACCTGTAGCTCGTGATGATACAAGCGATGTTATGATTAAAAAATTAGTTTGTCGTAACCGCCCAGTTCCAGATTCTGCCATTACATACCTTGAAGGAGTAAAAATAGAATATGGTGCAGTTGATAGTATGCGTAATAGAATTGGTATTTGGAATGAATATCATAATACCGGAGAGTTTAAAGGTAAAGGCTTGTATTCTAATGATAAACGTATTGGTGATTGGGTATTTTATTATCCAAATGGTAAAGTTGAACAAAAAGGTAAATACGATAAAAAGGGCAGAGCTCAAGGAGAATGGAAATGGTTTTATGAAAATGGATCATTATTAAGAGAAGAATTTTACATTGATAATCTTAGAAATGGTTTAATGACAGAATATACCGAAGATGGAAAAATTATTACTAAAGGCGAATATATTGATGATTTGCAAGAAGGTATGTGGTTTTATGAAACTCCAGAATATAAAGAAATTGGTAAATACGTAAATGATAAACCTGATAGCGTTTGGAAAAGTTTTTATATGCCTAAGGAAAATTTACGTTATGTAGGTAAATTTTTAAATGGAGATGAAGATGGTAAACAAACTTGGTATTGGGAAAACGGAAGAAAAATGGTAGAAGGCAGCTACAGTGGTGGAATGAAACAAAATGATTGGAAATTTTATGATGAAGCACAGTATAATTACCTTACTATTTTTTACGAAAATGATATTGAAGTAAAATTTCAAGGCGTAAAAGTTACACCTACTTTTGAAGAAAGTTTGAGAGATTATTCATCAATTAACTCTAAAAAGCCTGATAAAACTATTATTTTAGAGAAAGATAAAGTTAAAAATGAAACAGAAGAAGGAGAGTAAAAAAATGGCCTCTCAACATTATCCTATAAATACTAAAAATAGTGAAGTAGATGATAATGCAATTATTTCTGTTTTACAAAATTTACCTACAGGTGTAATTATTTTTTCTGCAACTAATATACTTTTTATAAATAAGGCTGCATTAAAAATTTTAAATGTTAGTCAAAAATTGGAAAAAGAAATTTATAAAAGTTCTATTTTCGATTTTTTATTACCAGAGTATCATCAGCGAATTAAAGAAAATAATATTAAAATTTTAAACAAGGAAGAATTTATTCCATTAGAATTAAAAATTAAAAACTTTAAAAACAAAGTAATTGATATTGAGGTAAAATCTAATGCAATTAATTTTAAAGGAGCACAAGCTATACAAACTGTATTTACTGACGTTTCTGAAAGAGTAAAATACCGCACTCAATTAGAGGTTACAAAACAAGAGTTAGAAAATACTAAAATACAGTTTGATCATATAACTCAAAATGCTAATGATATTATTTATTATTATTCATATTATCCTGAACCTAAATATTTATTTATTAGTCCTTCAGTAAATAATGTTTTAGGTTATTCCGAAAAAGAATTTTATAAAAATCCAAATTTTGGTTCTTCATTAGTAAAAAATAAAAATGACTTTTTACAAAATGAAAATAAATTAATAACTCATCAAAAATCTAAAAAATTTACAACAACAACTTCTGTATTTCAATATAAAACTAAACATAAAGGTTTAATTTGGTTAGAGGATAGATATTCACCTATATACGATAGTGAAGGAAATATAAAGTACATTCTAGGTATAAGTAGAGATATTACTAAAGAAAAAGAAAATAATATTGAAATTGAACGGATAAATAATAGTTATAAAAACCTTATTAATTCTGCACCAATTGGTATTTTTATTCATCAAGCTGGTACTTGTTTATTTGCTAATATTGAAGCTTGTAAAATTCTTCAAGTAAAAAACCCTGATTTATTAATTGATAAAAATCTAATTGATTTTATTGTTCCTGAACAAAGGAAATCGGCTATTAAACGAATGAAAAGCGCTTTAAAAGGCGAATATTTAGATTATAAAACATATACAATAGTAACTGCTAAGAAAAAGAAAATAGAAGTTGAATTAAAAACAAGCCATCTTATTTTTAATAATATTAGTTGTGTGCAAACTATCATTACCAATATTACAGCTGAAAAAAAGTTACAAGAGCAGACAATTAAGACAGAATTAGTAGAACAAGCAAATAAATTATTAAAGAAGGAAATTGAATACAGAAACAGTATTGAACAAAAATTATTAAATCAAACTCAAAAATTAGAATCAATATTCGAAAGCAGCAGCCATTTAATTTGGACTGTAGATAAAGAATTTAAACTTACTTCTTGCAATAATAATTTTATTAAAACCTTTAAATTTAATAATCAAGTTTGCCCTATATTAAATAAGCAATTGCATTTATTATTACCTAAAGATAAGCAAGAGAAATACGTTTTATATTGGTATAATTTATATAATAAAGTTCTTAAAGGGAATTCTTTAAAATTTGAAAGAACTCAATTTGATAAAGAAGGTAAGCAAAGTGTAAAAGAAATTTACTTAAACCCTGTAAGAAATAAGGATAATGAAATTATAGAAATTGCTTGCTTAGCGCATGATATTACTGAAAATAAATTATTTGAAAAACAATTATTAGAACAGTCTGCAAAACTAAAAGCTATTTTCGAAAGTGGTGATCAATTAATGTGGACAATAACAAAAGATGGAGTTCTTACTTCATTTAATCAAAATTACGCTAATTCTATTTACGATTTGTATGAATATTATCCTGAAGTTGGTAAATCAATGCGAAGTAGTAAAACAAAAAATTTTCATTCTATTTGGGATAAAAATTATGATATTGCATTTAGTGGAAAGCAGGTAGAGTTTATTTCAGAAAGAACTACATTATCAGGAAAAAACATCATTCGCCAAATATTTTTATATCCAATTTTTGATGCAAAAAATACAATTATTGAGGTTTCAGGAATTGGTTTTGATATTACTGAAAATAAGAAGAATGAAGAAAAAATTTCCCAGTCACTAAAAGAAAAAGAAATTTTATTAAAAGAGGTGCATCATCGTGTAAAAAACAATATGCAAGTTATTACTAGTATTTTAAGCCTTCAATCTTCATATGTAAAAGATCAATATGCTTTAGATTTACTTAAGGAATGCCAAAATAGAATAAAGTCTATGGCCTTTATTCATGAAAGTTTATATCAAACAAAGAATTTTGAAGAGGTTAATTTTTCAGAATATATAAGCATATTAACTAAAAACTTAGTTCATACATATTCTGTTAATATAAAAAATGTAAAACTTGTATTAAATGTATGCGATTTATACCTAAATCTTGATTTATCAATACCTTGTGGGCTAATTATTAATGAAATTATATCAAATTCATTAAAATATGCATTTCCTCATAAAAAGGCTGGAATAATCTTTGTAAATTTGACTATCAAAAATAAAACAGTAAATCTTGAAATTGGTGATAATGGTGTTGGTATACCAAATGATTTAAATATTAAAGAAAGTCAAACATTAGGATTACAATTAGTTGATACGCTAATAGAACAAATTAATGGCACTTTAACATTACATAGAGTTAACGGAACTAAATTTTTAATAGAATTTAATATATAAAAAATGGAAAATATTACAAACGTTTACATTGTAGAAGACGAAAGTATTGTAGCTAAAGATATTCAAAACAGCTTAAAAAAGTTAGGCTATAATGTTTTGGGAATTAGTAATAATGGTGCAGATGCAATAAAGAATATTGTAGATTTAGAACCACACATTGTGTTAATGGATATAATGATTAAAGGCCCTTTAACAGGTATTGATGTTGCTGAAAAAATAAAAAAGGAATATAATATTCCTGTAATATTTTTAACTGCTTATGCTGATGAAAGTACCCTTTCTAAAGCAAAGATTACTGAACCTTACGGCTATATTTTAAAGCCTTTTAAAGAAATAGATTTACATTCTACAATAGAAATGGCAATCTATAAACACAAAAAAGATACAGAGATTCAAAAAGAACGTGATTTCCTGTATTCATTAGTTGATAATAAAGATGAAACGGCAAAAGATATTTTATTTGTAAAATCTAATAGCCGTTTAGTTAAAGTTAATTTAAAAGATATTTTTTATGTTGAAGCATTAAAAGATTACGTTGTTTTAAATACTCAATATACTCGTTACACCATCCATTCTACAATGAAAGACATTGAAAAAAAATTGGATAATGGTGATTTTATTCGTGTTCACCGCTCGTTTATAGTTCGTATTGATAAAATTCAAACTATCGAAAATCAAACAGTAGTGCTTGAAGAAAATAAAAAAGTAATTCCTGTAGGGGGTTCTTATCGCGAAGAATTATTGAATAAAATAAATTTGATATAGATTAAGTCTTGGCTAAAATTTTATTATTATTATTATTTTGTTGTTTGAATGGATTTTCACAAAAAAGTGAAATTTTAGTTAACAAAAACTTGAAGCATAATTACCCTGTTGGAACTGTTTATATTTTAGAACAAGAAACAGATATTTCAAGGTTATTATTTGCTGGCGAAATAAGGTTAATTACTGGTAAAAAAGCTCTAACGATAAAATCAGCACTTCAAAGAATAGAGTATAGATGTAAGGAAATTAATGCTAATTCATATAAATTGAAATCATTTCAAGTAGTTGATACAACACTTTCAATGATATTTGATGCTTATTTTATTAATGAGCCTCAAGTAAAAACTTTAAAAACACAAAGAGTAAAAAATAATTTATATATATTTCATAGTAGTTTTGACTCTATTATAAGGAAAATTTCAATTAATGATTTTGAAGTTAATCTTTATCAAGATTCTGTTTTTAATTTAGCACTATTAAATAATCGGAAAATTGTTTTAAAGACATCAAAATTAAGTGAGCAGTTAATTGAAAAAAATTTTAAAACTGATAATGATGCTTATTTTATGTGTTTAGGTGCAAAAAAAAATTACATATCTGGAGGAATCCCTTATGCTATTTGGTATTTAAATAATAAGTATAATTTACATAGTTTTGAAACCTTTTACAATTTAGATTATAATACTGGTAGATTATTAATTGATATTTATAAAACTACAAAACAAATTTCTATCCCTTAATTTTCCGCCAATATTGGTGTTATCACCAACGTAAGTTTAATTTCTTTTTTAAAACAGTATTTATTCTACCTCTAAATAAATTTATTTGCACTACCTTTGCAAACAATGCAAACACAATATGATGTTATAGTAGTTGGTGCTGGTCATGCTGGTTGCGAAGCCGCAGCTGCAGCCGCTAATATGGGAAGTAAAGTTTTACTACTTACCATGAATATGCAAACCATCGCTCAAATGAGCTGTAATCCTGCAATGGGTGGTATTGCAAAAGGACAAATAGTTCGTGAAATTGATGCACTTGGTGGTTATAGCGGAATTGTTTCTGATAAATCTGCCATTCAATTTAGAATGCTAAACCGCTCAAAAGGACCAGCAATGTGGAGCCCACGTTCTCAAAATGACAGAATGCTATTTGCTCAAACCTGGAGAGAAATGTTAGAACAAACACCTAATGTCGATTTTTGGCAAGACATGTGTCGCGAATTAATTATTTCAAAAGATGGAAAACGTGTTGAAGGTGTTGTTACTGGAATGGGACTTGAGTTTAAATCTAAAGCAGTTGTATTAACAAATGGAACTTTCTTAAACGGACTTATTCATTTAGGTGAAAAACAAATTGGAGGCGGAAGAAGCGGAGAATCAGCAAGTTACGGGATTACCGAACAATTAGTAAAATTAGGTTTCGAAAATGGCCGAATGAAAACAGGCACACCACCTCGTGTAGATTCTAGAACACTTGATTATTCCAAAATGGAAGAACAGGAAGGTGACGTGGCAATTGATAAGTTTTCTTATTTAGAAAATACCTCACCATTTATTTCAAATAATGGAAGCCCATTAAAAAAACAATTACCTTGTCATATAACATATACTAATAAAGATGTACATGATGTTTTAAGAACTGGTTTCGAAAAATCACCAATGTACTCAGGTAGAATACAAGGGTTAGGACCACGTTATTGCCCAAGTATAGAAGATAAAATTACTCGATTTTCGGAAAGAGATCGACATCAATTATTTGTAGAGCCAGAAGGTTGGAACACTGTTGAAATTTATGTAAACGGATTTTCAACTTCTTTGCCAGTAGATGTTCAACAAAAAGCTATGCAATTAATTCCTGGTTTCGAAAACGCTAAAATGTTCCGTCCAGGTTACGCTATCGAATACGATTATTTTCCACCTACTCAATTAAAACTTTCTTTAGAAACAAAACTTGTAGACAACTTATATTTTGCAGGTCAAATTAATGGTACTACTGGTTACGAAGAAGCTGCTTGCCAAGGACAAATGGCAGGGATAAATGCCCACCTAAAAATTAATGAAAAGAATCCATTTATTTTAAAAAGGCACGAGGCATACATTGGTGTTTTAATAGATGATTTGGTAACAAAAGGAACTGATGAACCATATAGAATGTTTACTTCACGTTCAGAATATAGATTGTTATTAAGACAAGATAATGCAGATGTTCGTTTAACACCTCTCTCCCACTCTATTGGTTTAGCAAAAGATAATCGTTTGGTTGCCGTTAATAGTAAGATTAAAAATTACGAGGAGCTAATTAAGTTTTTCAAGAATACTAGTGCTGAACCTTCAGAAACTAATGCTTACTTAGAGAGTATAAATTCCGCACCACTTAATCAAAAAATCAGATATTTTAATGTGCTATCTCGCCCCGATGTTACTATTTCTGATTTGGCTAAACATTGTTCTGATTTAAAAAATGTAGTTTCTAATATGGATGCCGATACAGTAATGCAAGCAGAAATATTAATGAAGTATGAAGGGTATATTGAAAGAGAAAAAGAAGGAGCTGAAAAAGTGGCTAAACTAGATAATTATAAAATTAAACCAGATTTTGATTTTAAAACTGTAAACAGTTTATCATTAGAAGCAAGAGATAAATTAACAAAATTAAGACCGGAAACAATTGGTCAAGCAAGTAGAATTTCAGGAATTAATCCAGCTGATATTTCTGTATTGTTAGTCCATTTAGGTAGATAGTTCCACGTGGAACATTCAATAAAATTTATTAATAGTATGAGTAATTATTTAAATTGTAATGTTATAATTAATAGCCCTATTGAAAAAGTATGGGATTATTTTACAAATCCAACACATATTGTAAATTGGTATTTTGCTTCAGAAGATTGGCATTGTCCTAGTGCAATTAATGATTTAAAAGTTGATGGTAAATTTAGTATTCGTATGGAAGCTAAAGATAAATCGTTTGGTTTTGATTTAGAGGGAAGTTATTCTTTTGTTGATCTCAATAAACAAATAGATTATTCCTTGGCAGATGGCAGAAAGGTTTCTATTATATTCGAATCAGTTAATGATGGTGTTAAAGTAGCAGAAATGTTTGAGCCAGAAAATCAAAACCCATTAGATTTACAACAGCAAGGTTGGCAGTCTATATTAAATAATTTTAAATCTTATACCGAATTAAACTAGCTATGTTAAATTTAGAAAAATGTATTGTTTGTGGTTCTTCTCATTTCGAACCATTTTTAGTTTGTAAAGATTACACAGTTAGCCAGGAAAGTTTTAATATAGTGTCTTGTAAATCGTGTGGCTTTAAGTTTACTAATCCTCGCCCCGACAATTCTGTTTTAGGGAATTATTACAAAGCCGAATCTTATGTGTCACATACAAATTCTAAAAAAGGTATAGTAAATAAGCTTTACCATGCTGTTAGAAACTATACATTAAAGTCTAAGATTAAGTTAGTTTCTTCTTATGTTTCACGTGGAACAATTTTAGATTATGGTTGCGGAACAGGAATGTTTTTAGGAGCCATTAAAAAAGTTGGTTGGGAAACATATGGTATGGAGCCCGATGATGATGCTCGAACTATTGCAAAGGAAAATGCAGATAATGTGTTTTCTGACAAAGACAGAATACAAACTTATATAACAGATAAAAAGTTTAATGCCATTACTCTTTGGCATGTATTGGAACATGTTACAGATATGCCGGAGACTTTATCTTTCTTTAAGAATAGATTAAATAAGGATGGTGTATTAATTATTGCTGTTCCAAATCACATTTCATTTGATGCTCAGTATTACAAAGAATTTTGGGCGGCTTATGATGTGCCAAGACACATACATCACTTTGAAGCTAAAACAATGACTCAGTTATTAGATACCGCTGGTTTTAAACTTATTGAAACTAAACCTATGAAGTTTGATAGTTTCTATGTTAGTATGTTAAGTGAGAAATATAAGACAGGTTCTGTTAATTTATTTAAAGCCTTTTGGGTTGGTTTAAGATCTAACCTTAAAGCAAAAGACTCTAGCACCTACTCTAGTACAATTTATATATTTAGACACAAATAGTTCCACGTGGAACATTTTTATAAAGTCCTATCGGTTTCGGTAGGACTTTTTTTGTGCCCTTTAACTGTTGATGTATAGATTGTTTAACCACTTTATTTATTATTTGTTTGTCTTACGTTTATACAGTAAACATTTTGCTTCAAATCAGTATAGGTTGTTATTCACTATTCTTTTTGTATTATGTGTCGATATAAGTTTCTGTATATATGTAGTGTAATTATTTAGTTTGCATAACAGTAACATTTATATCTTATGGATTTTAATCTTTTGTTTCTTATTAAATGGTTTGAGTATTTACCATTTTGTAGTTGATTAGCTGTGGGAGTAAACTAAACGTCTCTCGGTTTATTTCATTCATTCTGTTTTGTAAAAAGCATGAGAAAAATATTATAAAAGCTGTAAACCTGAAGTTACTTGGTTAAGGCATTAATGGTTTCGTGTGTTTTAAGGTTTAAACTCAAAGGCCTTACCTCTAAATAATATAGATTATATGTTTATACCCAAATTGTTTCATGTGGAACAGTGTTAAAAGTCCTATTGATTTCGGTAGTTTTTTTTCGATGTTTATTTTTTAATATAATAGCATACTTTATTTTATGTATTTGATTTAACTTAATTAGATTGATACTTTTAATAATTTAAGCTTTATTAATAACGAAGTATGTTATATGATTTTTAATTAATATGTTAAGTGAAACATATAGTTTAACTATCATTTTATTAATTGGTCTATTTATGTATAAATCGTTAACTATGTGTTGTTGTTTCTAAAGACGGTTTTTTGTTTTGGTGGTATATAATTGAAATTTCAGAACATCCCACTTCCTCTACTTTCTAAGAGCATGCTTGCTCACATTGCCACCAACAATATGCTTTTCCTCAAGAACTAAGATTTCAAACCCTTTTGCCAGAACCGCCCCCCCTCTTTAAAATTAAATCACTAATTCTTTAACTTTTAAATTGTTTTTCGTGTAGATTTTATCACAATGATTTTAAAGTAAATCCTATATACCAATTCTTGTAAATAAATTGAAGCACGACTAATTAGTATTTACTGTACACTTAGAAATAACTTGATATTTATTTGTCTATTCGTCTAAACTAATTACTAATTATGTCTTGATTTTATAGATTGCCTTGTTGTAATTTGAAATAAAAAGAGAGTTACTTGTTTTTTAATGTTTGATATTATCGTGCCCATGTTTGGTATAATTAATATTCTGTAATATGATATAGGTATAATAGTTAACTTATTAAATTACTTTGAAATTGATTATCACATTTTTTTAAGTATTGTTAGCTGTTTTTAATTTATTTTAATCGCCCATAATTATAATGTGTTGAAAAACAGATAGTTATGCTTCATAATTGGTTTATAAAACACCAACTATTAGCGCAGTTTAATTTAATGTTTGGTTTTCATACTTAATTTTTTCTAAAATCTTGGAACAAACAGCTGAAGCAATTTGTGAAGTATAAAAGTTCTTCTTTTTTACTTTGGGATTATTTTACAACAATGTATCTTTAAATTAAAATTTACTTTTAAAGAATAACTGCGTATTAAAAATAATTGACCATTTTATTCAAAAAATTTGAACTATAATATTAATTACAATGAAGAGTTTAATAAAAGGAATGCCATATAAACTACTAGCACTTATTTTTCTAGTATTAAATTATAATAATTTCCTAGCCCAAGTTTATGATACTTATGGTAGATCACAGGCAACAAGGGAGTGGCAAAATTATGAAAGTCATCACGCTTCTGTTTCTTCAAAAAGTTCAAGTAATTATAAAACAAATTCAGTTGGTAACAATAGTGCCCCTATGACACAGTGGGATTTTGATAGACTAAATAGAATGTATGGCAAGAATACAGCAGCACGTATACCTACATTAGAAGAGATAGAAGCTGGAAAAAAAATTCAAGAGAATATGGCTGCTTATCGAAAAAAACTTGAATATGATAATGCACAAAAACTTGAATTAAAAAGACAAGAAGATTATAAATTTGCCAAGCTAAAAGACCAATTTCAACAAAATTTTGAAATTGCTACAAGTCAGTTGTATGATTCAAAAATCAGAGAGTCGGCTTTTAGAAATTTGATATCTTTTATGGACAGCTCGTACCGAGTAGTAAAAAATGATTATGATTATTATAAAACGGTTGAATTAAAGAAGACATTAGAAAAAATGAATGATAATAAAATAAAATTATTAGCACATAAAGTTAATTTTCATGCTCAGCAACATAATTACAAAGCTGCTCACGATCTCTCTGAGAAAGTATTAATAGAAGAAAGATTAGATAATTTACAACAACTCTTTTACCTTAAGCAGACAGTATATGCCGGTTTACTTAGTTTACCTTACCCTACAGAGAAACTTATGGAAAGAGCTGCTTATTTATATAAATTGGATTCAAATACTGTTAATCTATTTGCTTATTCACTGTTTCTTAACAAGAAGTATGATGTGCTGTCTGAGTTATATCATAGACACATAAAACTAAATTTAACAAATGAAGTTAGGATAGAATACCTAAACAAATTAGTTCTACTAAATTTTATTCGGGGTAATGATACAGAAGCTTTTAGTATTTATAATGCAAACAGTAGTATTAAAATAAATGAAAAACAAAAACTGTTAAGTTTAATAACCGCTAACATGGCTAGCAATATAAGAACAGCTGTTGATAGCACTATTTTCCCATCTTCTACATTGTTAGATATTGAGATGCTAGCAAATGTTTATACGGATAGTAAAGATGCACAAGGAGTTAGGTATTATGCTGGCGAAGTACTTCATTGTGAGAGATTATTAAAACCATATACAGATAATAAATCTATTGAATCCAGCAGTACAACTACTCTATCAACAACAATGGATGAATTAACGTATAGAGGTAATCTTTCTGAGGAATTAAGAAATGTTGCTGAAAACATTGGTTTTCCTACCTATACAACAGCTAATGATGTTTATTATAACGAGTTAAATGAGCTTGTGAGTTATTGTAAATCAAAATGTATACATGCCTTAAATTTTAAAATAAATAAAGGTTTTTTAATTATTACTTCAAGTGATAAAAACGAAAAATTTTATTATAGGATAGAAGATTTGGAAATGCCTGTTTTAGACAAAAATGCCCAAGACTATCTAATTGTGTTTAAATGTAAGCCAGGTAAAACAGGTTATAGATATCGTTATTTTTCAGATCCAAACTATGCAATCACTGAATGGAATCCGAATTTTTTTTGTGATAAAAACAGCCAAGTAAAAGGCGCTTATCCTTTATTTGTAAACTTATTCAAGAAACTACAAAAACCTTAGAAAGATTTAATTGTAAAGAAATAACTTTTGCGAAAACTTATTTAGATTCTTATTTATAATATTACATTAATAGTATTATGTTAATGAGTTTGGTGGAAATAACAAAGTAAAATCTGTATTTGGAAATATTGTAGTTGATGACAGACTAATACTATCAAGAACTTCCGTTTATGATATCTCTTTTATAAATTGCTTGTTCTATAGTAAAAAGCATAGCTTACTCCTAGTATTCAGTAGAACTTTTTTGTAATGCTTTAATAATATTCTATTATTGTTAATTACACCCAGTTGTGATTTCAAAACGACTTTTGGCTGAATGATTTTAGTTATTTAGAAATACCATTCTTTTATATAAACAGCTTTTGTTTTACATTTATAAAATGAAAAAACTTTTACTAGTACCATTTTTAATTTTAATTTCCTGCTCTGAACCTAAAAATGAAATTCCAAAACAGGAAAAAGATTTTTGTTCTAGTATTCACCGTAACGATTCCATTTCTTTAACTAATGAATTAGCGAATGTTTCAGAATTAATGAAGCATAAAACAGGAGTTTATGTGTTAGAAGATGGTGATGGTTCCATGGTAACAAGAGCTTGGTTAAGCGAGTATGCCGAAAAAACAATTGACATTCAATATTTTATTTTTAGTACAGATAACGTAGGTTTAATAGCTTGTGACTATTTAGTTAGAGCTGCAGACAGAGGAGTAAAAGTGAGAATATTAGTGGATGATATAATGGTTGATGCTGGCATCCATGATATATTAACAATGGATTCGCACAAAAACATAGAAATTAAAGTCTATAATCCTGGAGTGAATTTGGGTAAAAATTTATTTCAAAAGCTTAAAAGATTCAACACCGATTTTGCAGGGGCTAACCAACGAATGCATAATAAAACCTTTACAGTTGATGGAAAGGTTAGTATTACTGGTGGTAGAAACATAGCAGATGAATATTTTGACTATGACCATGAGTATAATTTTAGAGATAGAGACGTTTTATTACTTGGAAAAACGGCTAATACCATACAAAATTCGTTTCAGCAATTTTGGAATGATACGCTTAGTGTATCAGTAGCAACCTTGATAGAAGAACCAGAAACAAATTTTGAAGATTCCTTGCGTTTTGAAAGATTGCATCAATATGCTTGTAATCCTGATAATTTTTGGCCACAGGTTAGAGAAAAAATAAAACTATTACCATCAGCATTCAAGTCAATACAACAATCGGGAGATTTAGTTTGGTTGGATAGTGTTGAGTTTGTTTCTGACTTTCCTGGTAAGTATAATAAAGAAAAAGGAATTGGTGGTGGTTTAACTACAGAAGCTTTGATAAAATTAGTTAAGAAAGCAAAATACAGTATTGATATACAATCTCCTTATTTAATAACTACAAAATTGGGTGAAGCATTATTTAAAGAGGCTACTCAAAGAGGAATAAAAATAAGAGTATTAACTAATAGTTTGTCTTCTACTGATAATTTGGAGGCATTTGCAGGTTATCAAAAATGTAGGAAAAAACTATTAGAAGCAGGAGTCCGTATTTTTGAATTTAGACCAGATGCTGCAGATAGATTTAAGATTATGACAGGCGCACTTCAAAAAAAGTTAAACTATACGCCAACCTTTGGATTACACGCAAAATCAATGGTTATAGATGGCAACATTACAGTAATTGGAACGTTTAATTTAGACCCAAGAAGCGCTAATTTTAATACAGAGTGTATTGCAATTATTCATTCAAAGAAAATTACAGATGGTGTTTTAAATGGTATGGAAACGGAGTTTAAACCAGAAAATTCTTGGGAAACAACCCTTACATCTAACCCAGATAAGTTTGCTGGCAAAAAGAAACAAGTGAATACTTGGACTAGAAGATTAGTACCTAAAGAGATTTTGTGATTAAATTCAAAGGATATTAATCAAACCTAAATTTCAAATAAACCCAACTTCTCTTTTTTTCATTGACGAAAAAAAATGAGACAAAAAAAGTCAAGGACGAAAGCCATATTTTCTTTTTATTCGCTCGAAAAGCCTACCCACTAATTGCTATAAAAATAAAATTTCGCTCCTTTCGTCCAAGTCAGCCGCACTATTACTAACGTATGCGTTAGATTAATGCATGATGCAAAAACATTTTAAAAGGCAAATAGTAGTTTACTAATAATCTTTAATTTTTGAAAAACCTTCAAAACACCTAAAAATGTTTTTTTAATTACTCAGTAGTCACTAAATAGAATTATTATTAATTAAACCCAAGTTCCTGTTTAAACCAATCTAATGTATAGTTTCTAGCTTTGTTTAAATTGTCGCCAATCCAAAGGTGTCCGCCATCATCAAAAGTTATAAATGAGTTTTTGATGTTAGCTCCATCTAATTGGTTTTTAAAAGACACAATGTTAGAGTAGGGAACACCTATATCTTTTGTTCCATGAATCATTAATGTTGGAACTGCTGTTACTGTATTCCAATATGGAGAACATTGTTTGTAAGACAAGGTATCATCCGTATTATTTAAACTTTTGCCTACATAAATTTTAAATACTTCGTGAGAGCCTGTTATTTTTAGCTGCTCATTGTCAATAAAGTTTACTGGGCCAGCCCAAGATGCGCATGCCTTTATTTTGTGATCCGAATTATAAGTATAAGCTGCCATCATTGATAAGTGACCGCCAGCGCTTTGACCAACTAAGCCAAAATTATCTGATGCAACTAGCCAATCTTCAGATTTAGTAGAAATAAAATCAATTGCTTTTCTTATATCTAACATTAAATCTGGATGATGGATGCTAGAAATATCTGAAGCATATCTGTAGTTAATGGTTGCGCATGCAAAACCAGCATTAGCAAATTTATCTATCTCTTGTAAAAACACACCTTTATTACCCATAACCCAAGCACCACCATGAATAAAAATTACTACAGGAGTATTTACTGTTCTGTTTTTAGGAAGGGCAATATCCATTTTATTTCGCCAATGGTCGCCATATTCAATGTTGTAAAGTGTTTGTTTACTGTTAGGATCAAGCGCTTTTTCTTGTAATTGCCCCAGCTTTTTACAAGAAGTAAACACTCCAATTAAACATAATAGTATTAGCGCGGTTTTGTAACTTTTCATAATGTTTAGTTTTAGTATTATAACTAGAGCAATTAAAAAAGTGACAAAATAATTTGTTAAAATTTTTTACGTCATGTATTTGTATAAAAAGTACGTAGTTTTTTGCGTTAAGGATTGCAGTGAAAATCCATTTTGAGAAGCATGAGCAAAATGATTGCAACGAAAAGCCTGGCCCATTAGCAGGGCTTTAGAAAGGCAAATGGGAAACGCCCAAAAGGTTTTGAAACCATTGATGAATTAATATACAGAAAAATTACAATTCTTATTTGTTGTTTTTTGGAAAATTGAATAATAGAGATGTAATAACTGGTATAACAAAAACAGCTATGGTTGCTAGGGAAAAACCATATGCTTTAATGTTTGAATGCCCTTCTTCAATAGCATTAATATTTTCTGGGTAAAAGTATTCGTATATCAATTTTACTCCTAACATGAAAATTACAATAAATGCGGCAAAATCTAAAAATGGAAATCTGGCCATTAATTTTACAAAATAATTTGCAACAATGCGCATGGTAATAATTCCAATAAATACGCCAATACAAACTATATAAATGTTTTTTGAAAAAGCACCAGCTGCTAATACATTGTCTAACGAAAAAACAAGATCCATTGCTTCTACCATAAAAACAGTAGACCAAAATTGATTTAATCCAAAAATTAATTTTTTAGTCGGTAAAATTTCTTTTACTTCATCAGCAACTTCTTCCAATATGTTTTTATGCTTAATAGTTTTTTCGTAAAAAAATTTTAAAGCAAGAAACAGTAAATATGCCCCTCCAATTAGCTTTACCCAGCCTATTTGTAATAAATAGCCAGCTAATAAAAGCGCAGCCCCTCTAAATATATATGCAAAAATTAAGCCTATGCGTAAAGCTTTTCCTCTTTGTTTTTCGGGTAAATCCATAACAAGAGTAGCTAATACGGCAGCGTTATCAACCGAAAGTAACCCCTCAATAAAAATTATATTTAGGATTGTGAAAAACGCCTTGTTTAAATCAGAGCCGAGTATACTATGTAAAAAATCCATGCTTTATATGTGAACTAAAGTAAGATTTTAATTGTAAATGTTATGGAAATACTTATGAATTAATTTATAGTAAAATCTTTTCTTTTATAAAGACTAAATATTAGTAATACTGGCGCCAATGATGCAAACAAATGTTTAATAGTATGTCCACTAATAATTTGCAGTTTCTGATAAATGCTATTATCGAACGCTTCACCAATTTTGGCAATTAAATAAGAAAGTATAATGAGCCATAGATATAGCTGTAAATCTTTTTGTGGCTTGTAGAGTAATAAAATAATTGGAATTAAAACAATGGGCAAAAATTGTATCAGTATGTAAAAGCGTAAGTCATCATGTCCATAGTTGGCGGTAATTTGCCAGTAAATAATAGATGAAAAACCAATTAATAAAAACGGAAACAAAACTTGTTTACTAAGTTTTGCACTTACACACTCACCAATTATTAAAGAGAAAAATGACATAAAGGAAATGGTCATAGGTAATCTGTCCCATATTAGTGTATTATCATTTGGGTTTAGGTGATAATATGCAGAGCCAAACCCTGTAAATAGAATACCTATAAAAAACACTATGTATGATTTATAAACAGGGTTTGTATTTAATTTATTTTTAATAACAGTAAAATACAATCCAACCATTCCACTAATTACAAAAGGTAAATTTGAAATAACATTGAAAAAATTTGGAATAGACCAAAAGATTCTATCATCAGAAAAGTTATGGTATTCTTGACTTTGAGAGATTGGGTTTAAAAAACAAACCCCAGTTATTATTACAAGTGCAATAAATAAAAGGAGTTTGTTTTTTTGAGAAGAGTTCATTTGCATAAACTAATTAATAATTTGTTCGTTTAATTGATGTGTTATGTTTTCTTGTTTCGAATTTTGAGAGTCGCGAATGTTTTTTTGTACTGCAATAGCGGCAAACACACTAAGTGTAAAAGCCATTCCATAAAACCCTTTTTCGCTGCGCATTAATTCGGCATTCCACAAACCAATTACTAATAGTAAAATTGAAAGTACAACGGAGAACCAGCTAATACCAAAATAAATGGAAGTTACTTTTATTCCTTCCAAATCATCTCGCACAGCTTTTTGTAGCGAAACAGCTGAAAAGAGGCCGTACATTAAAACGGTGAAGTAATAACCTTTTTCATTTAATTGCATATCGGCATTCCATAAGCCTACATTATAAGAAATTGTACCTGCTAATAAAGCAACCCATGATGCACCAATAAATGCGTTTGAGGGTTTTTGTGTTGTTTGATTCATAATTAGTTGTTTAAAATTATGAGGACAAAATTAGAAAGGGTAGGGGACATGCTTTTTGATATATATCAAAAAAGAAATGCTTTAACATTTATTTACACTTCGGAACGAATGCGACTTAAGGTTTCTTGAGTAATACCTAAATACGCCGCAATTTGTCCCAAAGGGGCACGTTGAATTAAAGTTGGTTTGGATTTTGTGAGTTTTTCGTAACGTTCTTTTGCCGTTTTGAATTGTAAACTTAAGATACGTTCTTCAAGTTTTATATAATAGTTTTCTGTAATAATTCTACCTACGCGTTCTGTTTCAGGAAATGAAATATATAGTTTTTGTAAATCATTATGTGATAGTTGTATTAGTTCACAGTCTTCAATGGTTTGAATGTTTTCAAAGGCAGACTTACTGGCTATAAATGAGTAAAAACAAGTTGCAAACTCGTTTTCTTGAGCAAACCAATTGGTTATTTCTTTTCCATCATCAAAGTAATAGGCGCGCAGTAAACCTTTTTTAATAAAGTAAATGCAGTCACAACGTTCATTAATTTCTAAAAGATGTTTTCCTTTTGCAACCTCAATGTGTTTGGCAATTGTGTTTAACTGTTTTTTTAATTCATCAGAAACAGAAATTATTGTTGATAGATGTTGTAAAAGCGGCATACTTAAAGATAATAAAATAATGTAAATTGAATTACATTTTAATTATTTTTCCATCTTCCATTTCAATAATACGATTTGTTTTAGCTGCAAACTCGTTATCGTGTGTAACAATAAGTAATGATTGATTGTATGTTTGTGCCAATTCTTGAAATGTATGAAAAACTATTTCACTGTTTTTTTTATCTAAATTTCCTGTTGGTTCATCACCCATAATAATTAAGGGGTCATTAATAAGTGCACGAGCAATTGCTACACGTTGTTTTTGTCCACCCGATAATTGGTTTGGTTTTTTAAGCGCTTCGTTTTCAACGCCTAAAATTTTGAGTTTTTCGTAAGCTCTGTGTTCAACTTCTTTTTCTGAGAGTTTGCCTAATTTTAAACCTGGCAACATTACATTTTTTAATACAGAGAATTCGTTTAATAAATAATGGAATTGAAAAACAAAACCAATTTTTTCGTTACGAACTTTTGCTAGTTCTGATTCTTTTTTTGATTTCATGCTGATGCCATCAATTATTAAATCACCCTCATAATCAGTATCCATTGTTGATAGGATGTATAGCAAGGTTGATTTTCCACAACCTGATTTTCCAATAACAGAAATAAACTCTCCTTTATTAATTGAAAAACTAATATCTTTTAATACCTGAATACTTATAGGATCATGAAAAAACTTAGTGATATTATTAGCCTCTAATATTATATTGCTCATATTATTTTCCTCTAATAATTATTACTGGATCAATTTTGCTTGCTTTGCGCGATGGGAAATACCCAGCAAAATAAGTTGTTACAATTGAAAATATTCCGCCAATCATATAAAACTTTGGATTATAATTTATTGGATAGGTTTTAATTGTAGGCAGGGCTGCAGTATTAAAAGGTATTTGATCTATTAAGGATGACACGCCAAAACCGAACAAGAGGCCGAGTATGCCCCCAAATATTCCTATACTTAATGCTATTGTTATAAAAATCCAATTTACGTCTTTGCCCGAAAACCCTGTTGCTTTTAAAATAGCAATGGAATCCATTTTTTCGTAAATCATCATATTTAAGATGTTATAAATTCCAAAACCAGCTACAATTAAGAGAGTAATACCAACCGCATAAGAAATAAGAGATCGCACAGAGCTACCTGTTTCAAATTGCGAATTTGCTGTTTGAATATCTATTGCCTCAACATCAAAAATGTTTGCATATTCTTTTGATAATTGGGGTGCAAGTAAAATATCTTTTAATTTTATTTGAATATCGGTAACGTAACTATTGCTTTCTCCAAGTAATTTTTGAGTAGTGTTTATGGATGAATAACTTTGTATGTTATCAATGTCTTGTAAGCCCGATTGAAAAAAACCAACAACCTTTAGCTGCATACGCTCTCCTTTTACTGTTGTAACTTGTATTACATCTCCAATGTTAGCCAACATCTTTTGAGCCGCGCCTTTACCAAGAATAATACTATTAGGAATATTTTTTAAATCAATAAAGTTTCCGTTGGTTACGTAATCTTTAAAGGAAAACAATCTGTTTTCTGCTTCTACATCTACACCATTAATTACACCTGTTAAATCAATTGACCCTACATTATAGAATACTTGTGCTGTAATACGCGGCGCAACACCCAATACTCTCGCGTCTTTTTTTAGAGTTTTAATAATACTAGCATTATTGTAAATTTCTAGTCGTTCGCTTTTAGGTTTTACGGAACTAATAAAATTATATTGTTTTTTATAATGTTCATCTTTTTCTATGGGTTGTTTTTTAGAGGGAAGAATTTCATTATACAATCGTATATGGGGTGTTCTGTTTAAAATTAACCCATCTAGTAAATCATTTAAACCACTCATAAAGCTAAGAAGCGTTATAAACATGGTAATGCTAAACGTAACGCCAATAGCAGCAACTAACGTTTGTTTCCAACGTGCAAGTAGTAGTGACTGTGAAACGCTAAATACGAGTTTATAATTCATTTTATGGTTTTATAAGTTCATCAGTAGCGTTTATGCCTGAAAGAATTTCAATTTTTTGATAATCTTTTAAGCCAGTTTTTACTTTTACACTATCGCCATTACTTTTTATTGCAATAGAATCTTTATATAAATAGGCTCTAGGAATTAGTAAGGCATTACTTTTAGTTGTAATTACAATACTTGCTTCAAAATTTATGTTTGGATACAGTGTTTCGGGTTGTTTAACAAATTCAGCTTCTACTAAAAATGTTTTACTTCTTTCATTCATTATAGGATTTATTTTCGAAATTTTAGCTTCAAAAACTTGATCTCTGTAACTATCAAATGTTACAACAACAGGCAATCCTTTTTTTATTTTTAGTATATCATATTCATCAACTTGCATTTCTAAAATAAAGTGTTTTGCATCACCAATTACTGCTATAGGTGTTTGCGGCCCTACCATTTCACCTTTGTTTTTAGGTAAGCTATAAACTACGCCATTAATTTCACTTTTTAAAATGAAATCGTTTTCTTGTTTATTTGATAATAGCAGGTTGTTTTTAGATTGTGAAGAGTTAAAATCTATTTGTCGTTTTAACTCATTGTATTTTTCAATAGAAGAAAGGTAATTTGTTTTCGAGTTTTGATAGGCTAATTCTCTTTGTTCAAGTTCTACTTGTGTTCCAATTATTTGTTGCCATCAGTTTTTTTGTCTAAAAAATTGAAGCGAGTCGTTTTTCATTTTGTTTTTTGCTAGGTCAATAAACAAGCGCGCTTCGTTTAATCTTCCTTTGTTTTCATTCGCATCTGCATATTCTGAAGCCAAAATGGCATTGTTTTTATTTAAACGTTGTGCTTCGTTTGAAATTAATAAAATGGGGGTTCCAATTTTTATAGAGTCACCTTCTGTAACATAAATGGTTTCTATAATACCATTAACTGTTGAAACAGCTTGGTATTGATTTTTACTTTTTACTATTCCTGAGGCATAAATAGACTCTGAAATAGTTTCAGTTGTTGGTTTGGTTTTTTCGGTTTTAGATTTACAACTAGCTAAAGCCAATAATAATATAAATGAAATATGCTTAATTGCCATACTACAAAGGTATATCATAATTAAACCATAAAGCAAACATTTGTCATTTTTTGTATAATAATATAAAACAAATACATTTTTATGTAACAAAATTATTTGTTTTTCAGATTGATTTTATTATCAACGAGCTTTTTACTTATTTCTTTGCTTATTGTAGAGCAGTATTAATAAAAACACAATACTAAGAACACTTTTGTATTATTAATTCGCCATAAGAAAGTAGAAAAAACTGCTGTAATTTCTGATCATTAATTTTTGAAATGATTATTTGGCTTGTATGTAATTTATAATTAAATTTAGTGGAATACAAGCACATGAATAAATTACTTAAAGGCATAAAAAAAATTGGGTATTTTATTCCCATTACATTTTATTTGCTTGTATTTATAGCTTGTGTAATTCCAGGATATATTTGGTTAAAAAGTTTAACCAAGCTTCCTGATTCTGCTTACAAAGACATCTTAAGCCTTATATTATATATTGTAATTATTTTTTGTGTAGCTATTTTGTGTTTAGGATTTGTATCGGTTTTAATTTCATTTGTATATTTCTATTATAAAATAAAAAAGCAACAAGTTGAAATTAATATTCAAACTTCTAATAAGACACAATCTAATTTTAAAAGCAAATTATTATCAATTCATATAAACCCACTATTACGCCCATTAATGGGGTTTGTTAAAGTAAGGGTATTATACGATAAAGAATTTTATTCAGATAAATTTGCGCCCATTTCAAACAAAAACAGTTTGTTTAATTTAGCGTTTGACGGAGAGTTCAATTGGAATTTACCACAAATACGAGAGTATAAAGTTGAGAAACTTGTAATTTATTTCGAAGACTTTTTTCAATTTTTTTCGTTTGCCACTTCGGTAAATACTACTAATAGGTTTTATGTAAAACCGGTTCAAGAAAATTTAAGTACTATGTCTTTTTCCCCACGAAAAACTGAAGACACAAGCATTAGAATTGATGAATTAAAACGTGTAGAAGGAGAATTAATAAATTACAAAAACTTTGAAAACAATGATGATGTAAGGCGCATTGTTTGGAAAATATATGCAAAAAACAAAGAGCTTGTTGTTCGTATTCCAGAAATAATGGATCCTTATGCTTCTCATGTTTATTTGTATACGTCGTTTTTTTGTGATTTTAATATTGCTGGAAATGATATAATTGAGGATCATTTTTTAAATTATTATAAAACCATGTGTTGGTCGGTTTACCAAGAGCTTTCAAAAAAAGGATTTGAAGTTAAATACCTATCTGATCAAGTGGTAATGCCTCATACCGAAATTACTGAAGAAACAGAGCGAGTTAATTATAATATTGCAGTAAGCAATTGGCAAAATGGTGTTGAAATAAAAGATTTTGTAAAAACGCAAAACACATCAGTGCTTATAGTTTCATCTTTAAGTAATAGTGATCAAGTAAAAGAGTTTGTTGAAAATTTTGGATCAGATATTTCTATTCTATTTATTAAATTATCGGATAGTTTAGATGAAAACAAGCTTAAAGATTGGATTAAGTGGGTGTTTTTAGAAAATGAAAACGATAAAATGGAAGCGTATAAAACAAAATGGAATTTATCCACTTTACGCTTTAAAATAGTAGAGAACGAAAACAATTTAAAAAAATTAATGAAACAATCATCTAAATCAATGGTGATATAAATTTAAATGGGCATAGCAAAAAAACATAGTTTAAAAAAAGCACTGTTTCAACTAATATTATTAGCTGTTCCAACTGCTGTATTTGCTTGTTTTGTAATATGGCGTTTAAATAATTTCTATTCTATTCTTCAAAACGAATGGATATCACAAGGAGTTTATTTTTCAATAGGTTGTTTTTTATCAGTAATAATATACCAATACCGTATTAGATTTATAACTACTACAGCCATTGTTATTGCAGTTAACTATATAATCTATCAAGTTCTTCAAAACATTAGTATAGGCGAGTTTGATAGTTTTTATGTATCAGTTAAGTTTTACATTTTTAGTTTATTATTTACAATAGGTTGGGTAGTAGGTTTTGGTTTTAGTCGTTCAAAATACATTACCATTGGTTGGAGTGTGCTTTTACTTATTTGCGAAATAATACTTATAAGTAAAACTGCAGATGTTACTGTTAATGCATTGTTAGGAGGAATAGTACCTATTTTGGTTTATTCGTTTTATATTATTTATACTACAGAACTTATTAGAAATATAAATGAAAACGAAACGCGTTTTACTTGGTTTATAACAAAAAGATTAGGCGCTTTTGCATTAGTTTTACTCATATTATTTATTGCTGTACTCACTTTATTAAAAGGAAATTTTAAAGCAATTGAAAAAGAATGGGGTGGAGCAAAATCTTCTGAAAATAAAGGTAAGGGTGGTGGAGAATCTATGACCAAAAAAGGGAAAGGTGGTGGAGTTTCAAACAAAGATCAATCAAAATTATCTGGTTCTTTAAGTAAGGATAAACAACTAATTTTTGTTGCCAAGCTTGATAATTATTTCGAAAATAGTACTACTCCAAATCCACTTTATTTTACATCACATTACTATACTAAATTTGACACTGCTACTCAAACATTTGAAATTGATGATCAAATGCCTTATAACGATTTGTTTAATGTTGACCCTTCGCAAATCCCACTCTACTTCAAAAAAACGGATAATACAATTATTGAAAAATCGTTGGCTACCGAAAACAGAAAGGTTGTAACGGCCGAAGTTTATGCAGTAAATCTTTCTCCCGAAAGTTTTTTAGCGCCTTCTACTGCTTATTATTGTCAGCCAATTTCGGTACCAATAGAATTTAAGGAACAGTATAAAAGTGCGTATGTTGCTAAAATGTGGGTTAGCGAATTAAACAGTGCATATTTTATTTATAATCCTGCGGGTAACAGAGATTTAGAAATGTTTCAAGAACTGAGATTTGAAAAACTGCGTCAGGTAAAGAAAATTGTTGGTCCAGATAAGAAATTTATGGATTACTATACTTATATGCCTACAAATACTGAGTATAATAAAATCTATGAATTGGCCGATTCTATTACGCACAACGAGCTAGCACCAATTGATAAGATAATAGCCTTAAGAGATTATTTTTTAAGTAAAGACGAGTTTAACCAACCTTTGTATAAATACTCTGATAACCCTGGTGTACCTGGTATTCCGAGTGCTAGCAAATTAAACTATTTTTTATTTGAAAACAGAAAAGGGTATTGTGCTTATTTTGCTGGAGCAACATTATTTATGTTGCGTTCATTAGGTATTCCTTCTAGGTTAGTAGCAGGTTATTCTATTACTGATAGAAGTAGTAAAAATCCTGGTTGGTATTGGTTTTATCAAGATCAAGCACATGCATGGGTTCAAGTGTATTTTCAAGGGTACGGTTGGATAGATTTTGATACCACTGTTCCTGATATTAATACTCAACAAGCCTCTCAACCAGATGGCACACCTCCAACAGACGTACCAGCAACCTATTTAGTAATTGATGGGGAAGTTGAAAATACTGACACCATTAAAAAATTAGTAACTATAAGTACTAGAAAAATCCTGTATCACGATAGTGAGTTTGTATCATTATCAAAAACAATAACTTTAAATGATGTTTCATTAGCTAGAATTACAAGTGATACGGGAGAGGTTAAATTAAAATTATTAGTTAAAGGCACCCACGTTACAGCTATTTCTCATGCCGAGGTTTTAAAAACTATTTTTGCAAAACCTCATGATTCATTACAATCAGTAATTAAAAAATTACCTATCCCAATTCCAATTGATGAAGTAAAAATTATTACCAAAGAGGATAAAAATAAATTGGCAAAAGATGAAAAACAAAAAGAAGATGAACCCATCAATTGGCTAAATGTATTATATGGGATTTTAATAGCTGTGTGTTTAGGTTTATTACTGTTAGTTTTTAGCCCTTGGTTAATTTGGTTATGGTTAAATGCTAAAGCAAAAAAGCAACGGCCAATTACAAAAATAAAAGCGTATCATTCTTATAGAGCAATGTTATATTACCTTAATCAAATGGGTTATTCTTATCAACAAATGGGATCAAAAGAATATGCTGAGTTTATTGATAAACAGTTTAATACTTCATTGGTAACATTTAATACTATGTATCAAAAAATTAAATACAGTAAAGCGCCTTTGTCTTCTACCGAAGCTGACGATATACAAAGTTTTTATGATTCTTTTATTAAGAAAGTAAAATCACAAATTTCTTTTTCAAAACGAATGAAACATTTTTTTAATTTATATAATACTTTAAATTATTTCTCAAAACCTAAAATTAATTAATATGGAAGATACTATTCAAATAGAACAAGCGCTTACAAACATTCAAAAATTAGTTGATAATATTGAAACGGTTATTAAAGGCAAACGTTCGCAAATACAATTTGTGCTTACTGCTTTGCTTGCAAAAGGCCATATTTTAATGGAAGACAATCCTGGAACTGGAAAAACTGTTTTGGCTAAAACGCTTGCTCAAAGTATTTCGAGTAGTAATGATGCACATGGTGTGGCTTTTAAACGTATACAGTTTACACCTGATTTATTACCAATGGATTTAATTGGTTCTCATATTTTTGATGATGTAAAAAAAGATTTTGTGTTTAAAAAAGGACCTTTGTTTTGTAATTTATTATTGGCAGATGAAATTAACAGAGCCTCTCCTAAAGTTCAATCTGCTTTATTAGAGTGTATGGCCGAAAACCAAATCACTATTGGCGAAACAACCTATCCATTAGAAAAATTATTTTTTACTATTGCCACACAAAACCCTATTGAAACAGAAGGTACTTATCCATTACCAAATGCTCAACTCGATCGTTTTTATATTAAAATTTATTTTGGCTATGTAGATGAAGCAACAGAGTTGGAAATATACAGAGATTACTTAGGAATACAAAGTAGTTTAAACAATGTGAAACAAGTTTTAAGTATGAGCGAAATTTTGTTCTTGCAAAAAGAAACAGAAAAAGTGTTTATACATGATGAAATTATAACTGCTGTTAGAAATATAGTAAGTGATACTCGTAATCATTCTGAAATTAGTTTAGGAGCATCTACCAGAAGCGGAATAACATTTTTAAAATGTTTAAAGGCTTTTGCATTAGTAAACGGAAGAACTTTTGTTACAGAAGATGATTTAAAACAAATTTCCCGCGCTGTATTAGATCACCGTTTAATTTATAGAAACAAAGACGCTAAACAAAACGCTTTAAATGGAATAGTTGCTAAGGAATTAGATAGATTAAGAAAACTAAAATTAGATGAGGCAAAGTAATAAATGTACTATTTATTGTTTGAACAAATTGCAAGGTAGTGTGGTTTGTTTGCTTCTTATTTGGTGCTTGTTTCTAGTACCACAAAAAACTATTGCCCAAATAAATGAGCAAGCTAGGTATGAAATTGATGCAAAGCGTATTGGAGTTAATCCTGAAGATAAAGATGCTTTACCTCGCAGCAGAGAATTTATAAGATTAGATAGTACTTACTACGTTGGTTGGATGTATGAAGGTTTATATAAGTTTGATAGGTCTAGCGATTATATTGGATACAAACAAGCATTAGTTCCTTTGCAAAAAGCATTGCGTTTGCTTCAAAAAGACTATGAACCAAAAATAAAAAACATATTTTCTTCTATTAATGCTTTCACTCAAAACGCTAAACGATATGAAGATTTTTACGCACTCATAAATACGCTTGAGCAATGTTATAACAATATTGAAATGCCAGACTCTACAATGGCAATGTATAGTAGAGTTGAATCGTATGAGTTACAAAGAGATTTTTTTAACATTGGTAGTATAAAGGCCTGGCAATATCATCGTAACCGTTTTTTCACTTCTACTAAATACGCATTTTTAAAAAACTCAATAAAAGAAAACGAAGATATGGCATTTAAAGAATGCTATAAGCAAATAGCTTACATCAAAAAAAACAAATCAATTAATGATTATTGGTATGGCGCTAATCAAAGCGATGATGACTTACTTACTACATACCACTATTTAGCAATTTTACATGATTACAATCAAAACTATGATAGTTCAAAATATTACTATCAACTGTTAATAGATGGCGGAAGAGTTTTATGGAGTAATTATGCAAACATGTTGCATGAAACTGGTGATTTTGCAGGTGCTGTAGAAAATTATGCAAAGCGACAAGAGGTTAGGAAATTTGCATTAAGTGAGCCCGATTATTTTTTGCCAATCATTTTTGTGTATGGTGCTCACACTAAGGAAGCAATTAATTTGGCTCAAACAAAGATTAATGAAAGTGGATCAACTCCCGGTTTTGGCTGGTATAATATATCATTAGCAAGAAGTTATTTATATGATGGACAATTAGACAGTTGCGAATTGTTTTTAAATAAAGCTTCAAACTTTAAGGAATTACATATAGGAACAACGCTTACACAATCTCAATACGACTTTACAATTAATATATTGCAATTACAACTTATTGATAAAAAACAAACGCTAATTAAATTTTATAATACAGGATGGTGGTATAGTCCATCTTCATTATTTGATATTATAGGTTTAAAAATTGAAAAATTAACTTTAGAATATGCTATTGCCAATGCAATGGTTAATAATCCTGAAAGAGATAAATTAGTATATGTTTTATTTTGTTCTGAAGCTACAGTAAGTTATGATGAGTCAATGTATTTGCTAAAAGATTTTTGCTTATCTTTTTTTATTAAGAAATACGATGATTATGCAAAGTACGATACACGTAAAAACTTAATTAAATACTACCAATTATTTGCTGCAAAATTTGTTTTAGAAGATGGTGATGAAGATGCCGCTTTGCTTAGAGCGGAGAAAATTTTAAAAGAAACTGACCCTAATAATGATAGTAATAATGAAGGTAAAATCGATCCTAATTATGAAAAACTATTTCAGTATCGCTTATATGAAATATTAGCGCAATCTAGTAATGATGATTTAAGAATTAGTAATTACGAAAACAAATGTTTTGAGTCGTTTCCTCAACTTATGTTGTTTTCTGGTATGACAACTAAAATAAATTTAAATTTTGTGGGCTTACAAGATGATGATGTTGTTAAAACGGTAGTTGAGGATATAAAAGATTGTGATATTGAAATAGTCAAACGTAGAGATGTACCACAAGCTGAAATCCAATTTTATAAAAAAGGAAAAACGTATCAGGTTATTATTAATGTATTTGATGCTGAAGGAAATCCTATTGTAAGCAATGGTGAGTTTTTATTTACCCAATCTAATGGTGTTGGAAAAGAATTAGCCACACGTTTATTTGGAAAAGGAGGCTGTGTAAAATTTGAAAACCCTATTTAATTCAATAAAAAACGATCTATAAACAAAAAACCCTCAATAGAATTAACTATTAAGGGTTTTTTAGAGGTCCCGTCCAGGTTCGAACTGGAGTAGCAGCTTTTGCAGAGCTGAGCCTAACCACTCGGCCACAGGACCAAAGTTTATTTTTTAGAGAGTTTCATTACTCTACTGTGTTTAGTTTTTCAGCTTTTGTCCCGAAGCTCGGGAAGCCTAACCACTCGGCCACAGGACCATTACTTATTTTTTAGAGAGTTTCATTACTCTACAGTGTTTAGTTTTTCAGCTTTTGTCC
>CALMMX010000030.1 GCA_937868545.1 uncultured Bacteroidota bacterium | reverse complement strand
TTTGCTACAAGCATCTGCAGGATTAACCATAACTGTGTTAAAAAAATACAAACTGCTTAGAGTTTCTTGTTGAGCACTTAAGTTTACGCTTAAAGCTAAAAAGCTGTTTAATATAATGACATATTTTATTTTATAATTCATGTTTGATAAGTTGTTATATAATTATATTAGATTTTTGTTACTTTTTATTAAAACATGTTTAAACTGATTAATTTTCAAACTTGATACTAGTAACTTTTGATTATTGTTCATCACAACAACTACTTGTTTAGTCAAAGTCTTTTCTAATCCTTTTACAAAATTTGTATTAATCATATGAGATCTATGTATTCTGTAAAATTTTTCATGTAATAATAGTTTTTCATAATAAGACATTGATTTTGATGTTTTATAAACTCCATTATCTTTTGTGTAAATTTTTGAATAGCTATTATGTGCTTCTATCCATATAATCTCATCAGGATTAATTATCTTAAATGCTTTATGGCTATTTATAACTATTTTATTTAAACTAAAATCAGGATTGATAATTAAATTTTCTTTACTTAGTACTCTATTTATATCAGAAATCTCTAAAGGTTTTATTAAATAATCAAACACATTATATTTCAATGCTTCTGAAACATAATCGTTATTATTGGCTATTACTATTGTCTTCAGCGAATTATTAACAAGATTTTTTATAAGTTCGAATCCATTTACAAGAGGTAAATGTATGTCTAGCAATAAAATACTAATGTTTTTAGAATTTATTTCATTTCTCGCATCAAAAACGTTGTTTGTAACTATAACATCTACTTTATTTTTATATCTCAATTCTATATCTTTTTTAATTGTATCAATTAAATATACATCTACACTTACAATTAAGACTGAACTTAAACTTTCATTACTTTCTCTCTTCATAATATTTTATAGTTGTACTAACAAACTGAGTTATTAAAATAAAAAACCAATGTATTTATATAATATTGAATTATTGAAAACATATCAAATTATTATAATTAATACTCCAACTGTACAAAGCCATTGTATGTTTTTGTTTTTCCATTGTCGCCAAAATCAAAAATTACATAGTAAGTGCCAGATGGCAATAATTCTTTACCTGTACCAGTATTTACATTTGGTTTTCCATCCCACTCATTATTATATCTCTCTTTTTGATACACCAAGCTACCCCATCTGTTAAATATCATTATTTTATTATTTGGATAAGCATAAATACCCTTTATCTCAAACATATCGTTTTTACCATCACCATTTGGTGAGAATATTTCAGGAATAAGTAATGCTGTATAACAATCTAAAGTAATTTCTAATTGTTTGTTACAGTTATTAGCATCTGTAACAGTAACCATATAAGTAGCACTTGTGATGTTTAAATTATTTGGTGTTGTAATACCGTTGTTCCAAAGGTACGTGTATGATGGTGTGCCACCAGTTACTCCAATAGAAATAGAACCATTAGTATAATTGCCACAATCTGGTTTAACCGTGTCTGTAATACTAATATTTATATCTTCAGAAATTCCCAGAATTTCAACAGTATTAGTTTTAGTACAATTATTATTATCTGTAACTGTAACAGTATACAAACCTTGAGCTAAATTAGTGCCAGTGCTAGCTGAGCCTCCACTTGGCAACCAATTATAACTATATGTTGATGTGCCTCCTGTGGCAGTTACAGATGCTGAGCCATTACTGCCACCAAAACAAGGTACATTTACAATATTACTTATTAAACTTGCTAATGCTGTTGGTTCTGATAATGTAAACGTTTCTATAGTTTTACATCCTGTACTTGTTTCATTTACTACTACTGAATAGATTCCAGCTGATAAACTACCTGAGTTATTAGTAACAGATGAACTTGCTTGCCAAGTATAACTATAAGGGGCTGTTCCTATTACATTGGCTACAGCAGAACCGTTACCACCATTACATAATATGCTATTAGTTGTAACTGCTACAGTTGGTGCTCCTAAAGAACTAACATTTAAAATAATTGCATTACTTGCACAACCATTACCGTCATTTATTATTACAGTTGTTGTTCCTAATGGCAATGCTGTATTTGTAGTTACAGCAGTTGTATTTGTTCCTGCAGAATTTACCCATGTGTAAACATATCCTGAACCTGTTCCCCCACTTGAACTGACATTGGCAATACCAGTATTTCCTGTACAATTTGTTGGACTTACACTACCTGTTAAGGCTACTGATACACTTGCTGTTGGTTCTGATATTAATGCCGTGGTTGATGTTGTACAGCCATTGGCATCTGTAATAGTTGCACTATAGGTTCCTGCAGATGCTGGAATTGAATTTGTTAATCCAGTTGTTGTTGCTGTGTATGAACTTGGTCCGCTCCAATTGGTTGTGTAGCTTGGCGTGCCTCCTATTGCTGTTAAACTAACTGAGCCTGAGTTTGTTCCGTAACACAATACACTATTGGTAGTTAATGAAGATATACTTAAGCCAGATGTTGGTTGCGTAATACTTAATGTTTTTGTGGTTGCGCATCCATTAGCATCGGTTACCGTTACAGAATAAACATTTGCTCCTAATCCTGTTACGGTAGATGTTGTTATTGACCCTGGGCTCCAACTATAGGTTAGTACACCCGTACCTCCAATGCCTAGTATAGATGCGGATCCTGTGTTTGCACCATAGCATAATACATTACTAATACTATTAATAGTTGAAGTTAATGCCATTGAAGGCTGTGATAAAACAATTGTATTTGTTGATACTGGACAATTGCGACTATCAGTTGTAACTACGGTGTAAACAGCACTTGGAGTAGTTGGATTTAGTCCTGTAAAATTACCTGTAGTATTTACAATTGGTGTTGTAGAGGTTGGTGCAGTTAAACTATAGCTATAACCTGCCGTACCGCCACCTCCAATAGCTGAAATACTCCCTGTAGTATTACCATAACACAATACATTATTTACACTAAGTGTTGAACTAACTGCCGCTGGCTGTGTTATAGTAAATGTGTTTACAGATTTACATGTACTTGGATTTAAAGGATTAGCAACTGTATAAGTATAAACACCAGGCGCAAAGGCACTAACACTTGCGGTAGTATAACTGCCTGGGCTAATGCTATACGTATATGCACCTGTACTCAAAGTTGAAGGACTTGGTGTTATAAGTGCGGAGCCATTATTTGCACCATTGCATGTTATATTTGTTGAAGTTAAGGCTGAATTTATATTATTTATTAAATTTACCGTGTATGTATCAATAAGTTGACAAGCCGAAGAATAAGCTATTTGCAATGTATAAACCCCACCAGCAGTAGCATTATAAGTTGAAGCATTTATGCTATTTGTTGGCGTACCTAATAATGTTCCTGATGGCGTTGACCAAGTATACGTATGTGATAAAACACTCGCATTAAAACCACTTGTACCAATAATATGAGGCAATTGATTACAGTTTACTGTTGCTGAGTTTATTGGAATAAAACCTAATGCGACAGCACCTGTATTTACAGTCCAACCATAGGTGTTTTCGGTTCCTAATGGTTTAAAAGAGGAATTAGGACCTTTAACTAAACTGTAATTAGGCGACACATAAGTACCGCATGCTGAATTTATATACTCTAATTGATTATCTGTAGCCGATAATGTGCCTGATGCACTACTTGGGCATAAATTAGAAAATGATCCTACAATATCTGATTTAATTAACGTAGGCAAACAAAAAGCTCTACTATCTAATTCTTTTAACAATGTAGTAGCACCAGACGTTAAAACATTTGTTGAACCTAACTTATATTTTAAATAATTAATTGTGTTCGTTTGTGTTCGAACTGTATTTATGAATTCTGTATTATCTACATCAAACACTAAACTATCAATATTTACTCCTTTACCAACAACATTAATTTTATAAAAATCTGCAGCTGTGTTAATAGAGGTAATTTTTATGGTGCTGAAATTAAAATTAGGTCCAGCGCTAATTGTTGGATTAGATATACTCATTTGAACATCATGATTTTTTGATATCATTCTATAATTAGAAATTAAACGTAAATTAATTAAAGAGTTTATAGCATTAAGTGTATATGTATTTGCGGATGTATTTGCGAACGTAATTCCTGAACTACCTCCAGCTCCATCTAAAACGTTTAAAAAGCGGCTAGGATAGAATGTTACTTTTGAATTACTAATATCTAATTTAACTGGTTTTAAAACTGAACTAGTATTTTGATAACCTTTTCCGAACCATTTTTTAGTTGAAACATCTAAGCTACCATTATTTTGAACAACAATACCTTGAAAATTATTATTTACAGAAGTTGCATTAGCATTTGATAGTACTAAACTATCAAGTACTAAATAATTACCAGCCCCCTCAAAATAAATATTAGATTTAAATGATTGGTTCTGAATTTCAATAGTATCTGCAGAAGTAGATCTAAAAAATACAAAATTTTCATTTAATATATCTGTACCAAAATTCCAATTCATTGTCTTGTGCATAAAAATACTTCCGTAAGCATCCATTACTGTATTAGAGGTGGTGGGAACTATTTGAGGATATAATGGCACTGTACCAGTTGATGTGGTTGTAAATGGCCCATTCCATCGCATATCTTTAAATTTCACATTATTATTCACAGTTACCAAATTAGTTGAAAAAGTTGTGAGCCCACCCAATCCATAAAAACTTAAGTTAGTAAAAATAACATCATCAAATTCATTTGGCAAACAACCTGCAGTAGGATCATCTGTAGCTGTGGGTACTGCATAGCTCCAATTATCTACATCCGTCCAATTTGTTGAAGCCCCTTCACCAATCCAGTAAAAAACCCTTGGTGTAACGGCTGTTGTAATCCAACCATTTGCAGGACTTATACCTGTATTTGGAGTTAAATAGGCATTATTCACATATATTTGTGGACTACCACCACTAGCTTGATTTACTTTTACAGCATCAATATTCCATTCACTCAATGTATAGGTTAAGGCTGTGTAAGTACCAGTTAATGGAGCATTAACATAAAACTGATTTGTACTGGATGTGCCTGGCGTTAGACTTGTTAAATTAAATCTACCTAATAAACAATTTGTTGTGGATACAATTTTATGATTTATGGTAACGGAATTATTAGCAACCCCTCTTAATGTATAGCCTGATTTAACAATAAGGGTATCAACATTTAATAAATTTCTACCCGATGAAGTTGAATTAATATCCAAATAACCATCAATTTTAATTGATTGAAAATGAACTCCTGACAAATAGGTTGTGTTTGCACCTAAACTAGCAAAAGATATTTTTGGCACTCTAAGAGGATGAGTTAAAAACACTACTCTATTAAAATTAAAAGATGGTACTGCCGTTTGATTATTTGCAGGCAAATTTACAATATACAAATCATCATTTGAATCATAAAAACCATTTTGACTTATGTAAATATTTGAACCAGAAGTAACAAACTCCATTGTATTATTACAATCTAAATAAAAAGAAGAATAATCAGAACCAGCATTATATTTGTCTAAAATTATAATAGGATTAGTATACGTTGGAGTACTAGAAATATCAACACTACGGGTATTAATTGAAGATTCAGTAGCACCTATATGAAAAGCGTTGGCAAAAATAGATTGTCCCTGGGATACAAATTTACCACTGATAACTTGTAAACGATTTCTATTAAAAGTACTCGGGTAATCAACTGAAAAATCATCCATCAATAGGTATTTAGAGCCAGTTGTATTAATATTTACTCCATAGGATAAAAGATTACCTGAATTTGATGTAATGCTATATGTATTACTTGGATTTAAACCTAACAAATTAATTGTTTTTGAATAGGCAAAAGGGCTAAATATAACAGTACCATTAGAACGAGTAAAATCTCCCCCAATTGTTATATTTGCCATACCCATACAAGTTATTGTTGGATTTCCTGTTGTTGTAAAATCATAACAAACAGCTCCACCATCATTTAAAATAAGTGGATTTGTAGCTCCACTAGGTATAATTACATTAGTTAAAATATTTGGGACACAACCCAGTGGCGCCCAATTTAATGGATTACTCCAACTGTTATTTGCATTGCCTGTCCACGTAAGTGTTGTAGCTCCATAACTTGATGAAGGTATTGGTGATATAAAAGTAATACCTGTATTATGCCCCATATTAACAGCGTTTGAAGAGCTAATACTACCACTAGTAACATTAATATTTTTACAACTTAAGCCATTTACACTAATAAGCCCTGTGGTTTGAATTTTTTGCCTATCTGTATTTGAAATAAAATGGTAAGGAGCCTGGCAGGAGGTAGGCGCGGTAAAAATAGAAGCAACATCTTTTATAGTAGACAGCCCAAGACCCCACATTGTTAGCGGCTTCATTAATTTTAAATTAACAATTCGGAAATCTGTACCAGTTTCAGTTGTACCAGCAAAATACAAATCTAAATTTGAACTAACCGTATTAAAAATAATATTTTTGCTACAATTAATTGTAGTACTTGTTGAAAAATAAAGAGGTTCTGGTCCTGTAGCATTAATTTCACCAATAGTACAAGTTGAACCTAAATTATCACCTTTTAATATTATATCAGAAAAACCATCTCTAGTTGCATTAGTTGCTTTTGTTTGATTAAAATTAATAGTAGTTGTAGCTGCCGATAATGAATAGGCAGCATTAGTAGTTAGAAACATAAAGTTAGTATTTATCACAGAACCTGACAAATCTGCAAATCCAATATTAGTGGGAAATTCAGAATCTATGGCAAATGTACTTTCACAAGTAATTGTATTTGAAATAGTGTTAAAATATCCTAATCTATGATAAAAGCTATAAACAACTACATCTTCACTAATATTAGTTGTACCTCTACCATTTACATGCATAGACACATTTGAAAATGTAGAACCAGCAAAAATTGGAGATATGGTTGTAGATATAGGTGGGGTAAAAACAATTACTTTATCGCCATGTAATGTTGAACCTTCACCAGGAGTTGTGGCAGAAAATTTAATTAATGATGCCCCTGTTCCAGAAACTGAAAAAGTATGAGAAACATCAAGATTAGTAGTAGTTGTAAAATTAACGTAACATGGTGTAGGGTCATTATTTATAAAATAGATTTCTTTGATTTGTAAACTGCCACTGCCACCCAAATCCAAATTAATAGTATTTGTATTTACTCCAGTAAAATCAATAATAACGGTTGAAGTTGGACTAGCAGGTGGTGGTATTGTTGCAACAAAAGTAGCGCCATCCCAAACCTTCCAATTTAAACCAAGTTGATAACTGTTTGACGAGGTACTGTTCCAATAAAAAGCACCCGGAATTTGTGCATTGGTTTTTAAATTAGAGAAAATAAAAACAAATAACAGAATTTGTAAAAAGTTTAAAAGAAATGTAGATACTTGTTTCATAATTATATTTATTTAAAAAGGTTATTTAGTTGAAAAATATCATTACAAAACTAAATCCATAATTTAGTATATTCAAACAATCAATTTCATCCAAAACACTTTACTTTGCAAATAAATAAGGCAATAAAACATTTAAATACGGTAAAGGGAATTTTTCTTTAGTAAACGACTTTTGCATTTTAGACTAAATGCATTTTTTTATCGACATAAATACATGTTCGCCGCATCGAGTTCATAAGTATGAGCGATTCGAGATGTTTTAGTGTAAATTAATGCTTTTTAATTGTTCTCGATATGCCTGAAAAAAGGCTACTCGAACTGACAAGCCTAAATTGTAAATGAACCAAACTGACAAGCCTAAATTGGTGGATTGATGATTTAAGGCTTGTCGCATCTAGTAGCGAGGTACGAGCGTATCGAGATGTTTTAGTGTAGATTAATGTTTTTTTTAATTGTTCTCGATACGTCTGAAAAAAGGCTACTCGAACTGACAAGCCTAAATTGTAAATGAACCAAACTGACAAGCCTAAATTGGTGGATTGATGATTTAAGGCTTGTCGCATCTAGTAGCGAGGTACGAGCGTATCGAGATGTTTTAGTGTAGATTAATGTTTTTCAATTGTTCTCGATACACCTGAAAAAAGGCTACTCGGACTGACAAGCCTAAGTTATAAATGACCCAAAGTGACAAGCCACAATTGTAAATAAATTCGAACTGACAGGTCTATTATCGCTTAAACGTTAACTGTATTTTACAACCATTTTCTAATATTGGTTTTGAAAGTATAACTACACTATACTTTTTATTTAAACTTAATCGTTCAATTACTGATTTTAAACCATAAGACGTTGAGTTTAATATATCCTTTTCAAAATTAATGTTATTAAACCCAACACCATTATCTTCAATACTTATAGAAATAGAATCTTCGCCATTTACAATTCTTATAACTATTTGTTTCTTAACTTGATCTGATTTAACAAATGCATGTTTAAATGCATTTTCTATTATAGGTTGTAAAATTAATGGAGGAACTAAAATGGATTTATTTTTATCTAGTATATTGCCAACAATAATTACCTCAATTTTTTGACCAAACCTTAAAAATTCTAATTCAAGGTATTTTTGAGTAATATTAAATTCATCTTCAATACTGTGAGTTTGCTTTTGCACAGCATTTAAAATTAACCGCTGTAAGCGCGATACCTTTGCCAAATAATCACTAGCCTGTAAACTATCACCTTGCAATATATATTGTTGAATACTTGTAAGGGCATTAGATAAAAAATGAGTATTGGTATTATTACCTATTGATTTAAATTTATATTCGGTTAGTATTGCCTGTGTTTTTTGAAGCTCAATTAATTTTGAAGTACGTTTTTGTAATTGAAATTTAAAAAATAAATACACTAATAATAAGCCTATGGAAATGTACAATGCAATAAACCACCACTTGTAGTAAAAAGGGTATGCTTTATTTAATAAAATAGTTTTTTCTAATACCCAATTAACTCCATCTGTTTGCACAAAAACATATATAGTATTTTCACCATACTTTAATTCATTTAAAATGATACTTCCATCTGACGGTAAATTGTTTAATTTTTGGAAGTTTATACTGTATTTATACTTTGCTTTGTTGAACAAATCATAATTTGGTTTGTTTATTTTTAATTCCACGTTCCTTTCACTACTGCTTAATTCTATTTCATCATTAGGGAAGTATATTGTTTTTACATTTGATTTATAGTTTTCAAATACTAAATTATAATGCTGTTTTTGTTCAAAAAAAAGCGCAGGATATTTTGAAGCAAATGTAATTTTATTACTTGCCAGAAATATAATAGTGTCTTGCAAAACAATATCATTAATCATATTTCCATATTCTTCAAAAGGGAAATTAATTTTTTTTAATTGATTGGATTTTAAATTATAATATAATAACCCATCACTTGTTCCAATTAGCAATAACTTATTCGTATTATCAAACGCTAAGCACTTTACTTCATTTATATAATTAGATAAATCAATAGTTTTTATTTTATTGTTTTTTAAAACACTTAATTTACCAATACCTCCAAAGATAAATGTTCCATCACTTACCTTAAGCCCACAATTATATCTAGTTGTTGTATCTAAACCTTTCTTATAACCAACTAGTGTGTCAAAAATAAAAATTCCATGATGTGATGCAACTATATAATCACTTTTATTGTATGATGATATAAAGTTAACTTTGCCTTTATATTGAAAATCATATTTTTTAAACTGATTTCCTTTTTCATCTAACACTGTAATAGTTTTACTCCAAGGATATGTAAAAATGATGTCATTTTCTTTTTTGTAACACCCTCTTGCATCTATAAATTTTAGATGAATTGTATCTAACTTAAGGTCAATTATATTGTTAATATTAGATACAATAAAGTAATTTTCTTTAAGTTTATTAATACCAAATACATTATTTTTACTTAAACTATAAATTTTGTTGAGTTCTAAATTTTTTAAAAACAAACCTAGATTAGTACCTATAAACATTAATTTTTTATCAATTAACAATTTTGTACAATACTTTTTTGATGTTAAAACATTAGTAAAACCATTTAATTCAATTTTAAACAATCCTGAACTATAAGTACTAATCCATAAATTATTTTGAATCAAAAACAAATCGGTAACCTGTGAGTTTTGCGTATTTACATTTTCAAAACTACTTATTGATCCATTAATAAATTGGTATAATTTGTCTGTTTTAATACTTGTATAAAAAAAAGTTTCTATATTTTTAACGCAAAATTTTCCTATAGCTTCAGAATTATTTAATAAATCTGATTCTTTCTCCACAACAAAATTTGAATTTAAAACATATAATTTATTATTAATCGTAATATAAAATCGATTATTATAGTTTACAATATTTGAAACATTCTTTCCATAAAAAAACCAAACTTTTTTCTTAGTTTTTAAATTCTTTACAATTAACCCAACTTTTGTTGCAATAATTAGCTCATTATTTTTTAAAACAAAATCATTAAAAATTGTGTTCTTGACACAAATTGAATCGAAAATATTCAATTTTCTATTGTAAATATTTTTAATAAAAAAAGTGGACATTGAAATATCATAATAGCATAATTTATTACTTACAATACTAATTGATTTTACTGAGCTTTTATTATTGTTACCAATTGAGTAAAAATTAGGTATACTTTGATTGAATTGATATAATCCACTATTAAATAACCCTAAGTAATAATTATTGCTACTATCTGTAACACAAGATAGAACGATATTATCAGGGAATTGCTTATTTATAATTGGCTTAGTAAAATTATTACCATCATATTTTATTAGTCCAGCTTCAGTAGCAAATAGCATAAACCCATTCTTATCTTGTTCAATATCATAAATACAAGATGAAGGCAACCCATCATTTAAATCATAATGTTTAACAGTGTAACTTAATTGAGCATAATTTTTTATGCAAAAAAGCAAGCAAACCAGTAAAATGTAAAAATTATTTTTTTCCAAGTAAAAATTTTTTTAACTGTACTTTCTTTTTATGTGCCACAGGAATTTCGTAATCTTCTTCAACAATTAGTAAATGTGATTGTTCTGCCAAAATTTTTTTTACTTTTTCTATATTTACTAAATAAGCTCTATGAGTCCGGTAAAATTTTTCACAACTAACTTCTGCTTCAATTTTCTTAAGATTATAAGGAAGACTATATATACATTTATTTAAACAATACACTCGTGTGTAATTATTTATAGCTTCAAAAAAAATCACATCTTCTTCTGATATAATTTTTATTTCACCATCTAGTTTTACTTGAAACTTATATTCTTTATGCATTCCATTACTCTCTCCTATTAATTTAGGTGGTGGAGGCTTAAGATCAGTTTTGGCGGTTGCTTTTTTTACTGCTTCAGCTAACTCAGAACTAATAATTGGTTTCATTATATAATCAATTGCTCCAGCCTTAATAGCTTTGATTCCATAGTTTTCATAAGCAGTAACAATTATTGTTTCAAAATTTTTATTTGGAATTGCATTTAAAAAATCAATGCCATTCATTTCTGGCATTTCAATGTCCAAAAAAACAATATCAACTTTTTCATGCAATAAAATACGTGCAGCTTCATCTATTGAACCAGTAGACTTCACTTTTGTAATGATTTTACAAGTTAACTTTATTAAATCCTCAATTGTTTTACGAACCAATGGTTCGTCATCTAAAATTAATGCTGAATACATATTTTCATAACTATTATAAAAATATAAATGTAAAAAAATATTTATTTAATTTACAACAATCAACTTTATTTAAAAAATTCCATCAATTTCTTTGCAGAATAGTTACTACTGTATTAACTTATCAAAACAAAAAATTATTCAAAAACTATTTTCAAATTAATATTGTAATTGCACATAACCTGTATAAGGTTTTTCATCATTACCTTTATCAAATACTACATAGTAAGTTCCTGAAGTTAATACATTAGATCCTGTACCTGTTGTTACATTAGGTTTACCATCCCAATCATTATTATACTTTTCTTTTTCGTAAACCTTATTACCCCAACGGTTGTATATGGTGATTTTATTGTTTGGATACTGTTGCAATCCTTTTATTACAAAAAAGTCGTTTTTACCATCTCCATTTGGCGAGAAAATTTCAGGAATATATAATTCATCTTCTACAGTTATTGTTGTATATGCAGTATCAGTGCATGGGCCAGAGCTTGCAATTAGCATAACAGTATAAGTGCCGCTATTTGTATAAACTGTATTAGGATTTTGTGTGCTTGAAGTAGAACCATTTCCAAAACTCCAATTATAACTTGTTGCACCAACGCTTGCGTCTGTAAAATTAACAGTTAATGGTGCAAAGCCTGTGCTTTGATCTGCACTAAATGCGGCAACAACATTTCCTTGTGTAACATCAACTGTTGAAGTAGAAGAACATCCTGTTA
>CALMMX010000029.1 GCA_937868545.1 uncultured Bacteroidota bacterium | reverse complement strand
TCCTAAAATAAAGGGGAAAATAATTTTAAAAAATGGTATAGTTTTAAAGTTATACATTTTCGAAAAAAAATTAGATTAATTAGATGTTTAGTCCAATAAATAAAACATCATCTGTTTGTTCTGTGCTACCTTGCCAACTTGTAATTTCTGAAGAAAGTTTTTCTTTTAAATCATTTAAATGTAATTCGTTGTTTACCAATAAAAACTGACGTAATCGAGCAGGATTGTATTTTTTGTTGTTGGTGCCACCAAATTGGTCGGTAATACCATCAGTAAATAAAAAGAGTTTATCGCCTTTTTTAACCGAGAATGTTTTTGATGGAATTGGTTTTCTGAAGTCAGAATAACCACCAATATTAACGTTTTCAGAGGCAAAGGTTATTAGTTCGTTATTTGAAATTAAATACAATGGTCTGTTTGCATTCACATATTGTACAGTTTCTTTTTCTTTATCATAACAAATTAAACCTATATCAAGTCCATCGTTAATTTGATCATTTGTATTATTGTTTAATTTTATATTTATTTTACGCCTTAAGTAATCGAGCATTCTAACTGGGCTATAAGAACTTATACCCGTATCAATTGCTTCATTTAATATATTGCTTGTAATAAGTGACATAAAGGCCCCTGGAACACCGTGTCCTGTGCAATCTACTACAGCAACATAAATTAACCCATCTAACTCTTTAATCCAATAATAATCACCACTTACAATATTGCGTGGTTTATAGTAAATGAAACTTTCTGTAAAATAATTTTTTAAAATTTCAGGGTCTGGCAATATTGTTTCTTGTATACGTTTTGCATAGATTATACTATCAGTTAAATCTTTATTAATTCCTTGAATTAATGTGTTTTGTAATTCAATTTCCGCACTCTTTTTTTCAATATCAGCTGTTCGTGATTTTACAATTATTTCAAGTTTTAATTTTTCTCTTCTTAATCTTTTTTCTCGAGCAAAAACAAAATAAAACAAAGTGCCTACAACAAGTAAAAAGGAAAGAATATAAAACAAGGTTGATTGCCAAAATGGTGGTTTAATGCTAAAGTGGTAGCTGTATTCTTTTGATTTAGAAAAATCATTACTTAGCGATGCTTTAAAAAGTAGAACATAATCTCCTGCTGGTAAATTTCTGTATACAATGGAATTGTTAGAGTAAATTGTATTCCAAATTTTATCAAAACCTATTAATTTGTAATTGTAGTTAATTTGTTTTTGATTAGTTAAAGAGTTTGTGTTTAATAGTAATTCAATGGTGTTGTGTGTGTAATCTAATTCAAGTTTATTAGGGATTTTATACCAGTTAAAGAAATTATCAAATCTAAAAGAGGAGTATTCACCTTCTTTTAATAATAAATCGTTTTCCCAATCAATTTGTTTATTATCAATTAATATTTTATTAATAAAAACCTCTAATGGTTTGCTGTTAAGTTGTTCTTCGTTATGGTTAATGCTATTGTAAATAGTTAAACCTTCAACGGAACCTATTAATACATTTCCATCTTCGCTAATAATAGCGCTATTTGCTTTGTTGTCGTAAGAAGGAAATTGAAGCCCTGTATTAATTTGTTTTATACCTACTATTTTGCTTAAATCAGTGTCAATAATTAAATTATTAATACCATTATTAGTAACAGCAAGTGCGTTGTTTTTTGAAAATAAAATAGTGTTTATGTAATTGCTAGATAAGCCAAGCTTAGTGTTTATGTTTTCAAATTCATTAAGTGAATTTTTTTCTAAGTATCGGCAGCGTAATTTGTTTTTTAAAATAATTATACCAATATCTGATGTGCCTATCCAAATGTTTCCATTCCAATCTTTTGCAGCGCATAAAGCATTTTTGTAAGTGCTATAATCATCATCAACCTTGCCTGTTTTTTCATTTACTTTCCAAACGCCATCATTACTGGTTATCCAAATGTTGTTATCATCATCTTCTACTATGCAACTTACATTAAAGTTAGAAAGTTTTGTAATTGGATAATTTGTAATGCTGTAGGTAAAATCTTTATTGAATACAATTTTATCAATGCTGTTTTGACTTTGATAGCCCACCCAAATTTCGTTGGTTTTTGATTTATACAAGTAACTAATAAAGTTAGATTGTAAATTATTTGTTTCTGTAATGGTTTTGTTTACTTGTAATAATTTATTTGTGTTTTCTTTAGAAATAATGCTAATACCACCGCCTGTTGTTCCTAACCAAATGTTACCAAATTCATCTTCTGTTAAAGTTTTAATAATAGACTCACTTATTCCTTGATCCCAAAAACAGCGAGTAAATTTTTTATTTTTAAATTTAAATGCCCCGCCACCATAAGTTCCAAGCCATATAGAACTGTCTTGGGATTTACATATTGATATTACTTTTTCTTCATCTAATCCGTTTTTTTGATTGTAGCTTAATGAGCTGTTTTCTGATATTAAAATTAAACCATCGTTTAAAGTTCCAACCCAAAGGTTATTAAACGAATCATTTAAAAAGCATAATGGATTGTTTCCAAAAAACCCATTAGCATTGTTAATTAATTTAATTTCTTTCGAATTATAATCGTTTTCATGGGTATTAGGATCTTGAGGGATTTTTAAAAATCCAAAACCATCGGTAGCTAAATAGATGTTGTTTTCTTTGTCTTTTTGAATATTTGTATAGCGTGTAAGCGATATATTATCTTTAAATAGCGAATCGAAATTGAGGTAGTTAATGTTAAATATGCCACTACCTAAATCAAATTTTAAGAGTGCTATCCCATTTCCCCAATCGCTTAATAATAAGTTTTTATTTGAATCAAATTCTATTGAGGTTATTACATCGCCTTTTAATAAATTGGATGAATTAAAGTTGGCAATGCGTATAAGTTTTTTGTTGAGGTTGGTAGATGAAGCTGAGTTTTGTATTAAACTGTATTTTTGAATTTTAGTGGATGGATTATTTTCCATGAAATAAACGCCATGTTTACTGGTAGATATCCATAAATTTCCGTCTTCGTCAAATTCAGCATCAGTAGGTGAATAAGCTAGTATAGATGATATAGCTACCGAATCGAGTTTAGGGGTTTTATCAATATTGTTTAATATATAATACCCTTTAGAAGTGATTATATGTATTGTATTATTTTGACTCAGTATTTTTTTTACATTACCATTTATTTTTTTGTATAAATTATTATTGTCTATTTTATTACCATTAAATGCACATAGTCCTTTTTTTGTACCTATGTATAAAATGTCTTTGTAAAATAGAAGTGTAGAAATTTCGTTTGCAGGTAAGCCATTGGTGGTAGTAAACACTTCAAACGATTTGCCGTTGTATTTTGATAAACCATAATTTGTTGCCAACCAAAAATTACCGTAGTTATCTTGCTCAATATATTTTACAGTAGATTGAGATAAACCATCCTTAATGGAGATTTTTTCTAAATTCAATTTTTGGGCACTCAATTTAAAAAAACCAAGTGTCAAAAAAAGAAATATTAGATAATAGCTTTTCAAGTGTGATGCTTGTTACAATTTTAACGAAAAAATATAGAAAATCATACTTTTAGACGCTTTTTTAAAAATCTAAAACAATGCAGTAAGCCCAGCATGTATTTTTCCGGTCCTTAAATCAAAACTATTCCCCAATTCTTTGCCAATAGCGTATCCCAAATTAAAAATGCCTGCCTTTGTATCAAAATTAATTCCTGCTCCAAAACTTATAGGAGTATCATTTAAATAATTTCCATTTGATGCATTTTCGTACCAAGCACCTTCGGCAAATAAAAATAAGTTAGAGTTTTTTTCAAACAGAAAACGGTATTCAATTGTGGGAATTACATAAGTTGAAGTATAAATACTTTCTTCATTAAATCCTCTAAGTGTTCTTAAGCCACCAATTCTTAATAATTCGTTTTTATAAATAGTGTTTCCAAATACAGATGCAAATTGCGATGAGAGTTTTAAAATATTATTTTTTCGAAGTTTAATATAGCCAATTACGTTTCCTTCTATTTGGTATTGAGTTGATTTTAAAGCAATGGTAGAATACACCACATCATTTACTTTTGGATTTTTTTTAATTTGCCTATTTCCTAAAGAAGCTTGTATAGCAATGCTTACGCCTTTTTTTGGATTGTATTTATAATCTAATTTTTCGAAACCAAAACCAAGACCATAACTTTTTGTGCTAATATCGGCGTAATCTGGCAATACTGTAATTGCCGAAAGGCCACTTGTGGAAATTAAATTGGCATTGCGTTGTTTATAAAAAGCTTTAATATAGTTAAGTCCACTATAGTAATAATTGAATCCTATAGCATTGTTTACATCAATAAACGTAGTATCTTTTTTATATAGTTTTATGTTGTAGTCAACTCCAACTGGTAAGCCAAATAAATAAGGATATATTACACTTGCTTTTAAATCTTGAGTTTGAGTTTGTAATCTTCGCCAATTAATATCAAAGGTTTCTCCATTTTTTAAAATGGAATTTATAAGTTTTATTTTTACATCACCGGTAAATATGGTTTTGCCATTGTCACTAGGTAATATGCCTATAATTCCATCAAATTGCGAAGCGTTTTTTTTATCTAAAAACAAATACAATTTATTTTCTTTATCTGTTAATCTTAACAGTGCGGGTTTAGTTTCGGTTAAAAAGGGTAATTGTTTTATTTTTTTTGAAACAGATTTAAATACTTCCTCATTATATGGCATGCTATTTTTAATGTTTAAATACCTGTATAAAAATTTTTGATTTACTTTTCCATTTCCTTCCACAACTAAGCTATCGAGCTTAATAAAAATATTTTTTTCAATGTTTAAATGCGCTTTTACTTTTTCGTTTACAAACTCTAAACTATCTAGTTTTACTTGGGTAAAGGGGTAACCATTGTTTTCGTAGTACACAATTATTTTTTCAATTAAGCGCGTTAGTTCGGTATATTTAAAAGGACGTTTACTAAAGAAATGCTCATTATAACCTAGTTTGGTAATAACCTCTTGTTGGTTTTTGTTATAGGATAAATTAACCCAAGTGTGTTTTTTACCAGTAGTAATATGCGCTGTGTAAATAACTGAATCGTGTGTTAAACTATCAACACTAGCCATAATATAACCTTCGGCTAATAAGGTAAGGTAAATTGCATTAACTTCTTTTTTTAATAGGGAAACTGTTTGAAATTCTTTTTTATAATTGAGCCTATTAAAAACGGGTTCTTTATCGGTATTATTTATACTTAGTTTAAATACGTTTTGAGCCATTATGCAAAATGGACTTAGTAATAAGATAGTATATACTATTATGAATTTCAAAACAACTTCTAATATACTTTATTTTTATAAAACGGATAAATAGAAGTTTTAGTGTTATTGAGGACAATGTAAGCCAAACGACTTTTATTACACCACCAATTCTTTAACTGCATTAACCCAATCATCGCCACTATTAAGGCTTTCAACTAATTGAATTTTTGTGCCACCATGTTTGTGAAAAATTTCTTGATACTCTGTTCCAATTTCGTAAATGGTTTCTAAGCAATCTGCTGTAAATGCAGGCGAAAACACCAATACGTTTTTTGCGCCTTTTTTTGCTAACTCTTCAATTACTACATCACTAAAAGGTGTAAGCCATTTTTTATCTAATCTACTTTGGAAACTTACAGTGTATTTTTCTTTTGGAAGGTTTAGTTGTTTTACAATTAATTCGGTTGTTTGAAAACAAGCTGCTTTATAACAGTAGTAATTTTCATAAGAACTTTCTGTTTCGCAGTTATGGTCTTTACATAAATACCCATCGTTATATACCTTGTCTACTTGTCTTTCGGGTAAGCCATGGTAACTAAATACAATGTGCTCGTAATCATTTAAATTATATTTTTTAGCCCTGTTTACAATACAGTTAATGTAATTGGTATCATTGTAATATTGTGATATTATTTTTAATTCTGGTATAACCCACCATTTACTAATATGTTCCATTACTTCTTGCAAAGCACTACCTGTGCTGCTTGATGCGTAATGTGGAAATAAAGGAAACACAATTATTTTGTGGTAACCTTCTTTTTTCATGCGCTCCAACACATCTTTAATGCTAGGGTTTTTATAACGCATGGCCAACTCAACTTTATAATTTGAGCCAACAGCGGTTTGAAGTTTTTCAGCTAAATGTTTACTATGCATTAATAAGGGAGAACCATTTTTGTCATCCCAAATGGCTTTATATAATTTAGATGAGTTACCTGATCTAAAAGGCACAATAATTCCGTTAACCAAAAGCTTACGTGCCAACCACGGAATATCAATAACTCTTGGGTCATTTAAAAATTGAGTTAAGTAACTTCTTACATCGCTTTTATTAGGACTATCTGGAGTTCCTAAATTTACTAGTAGTATGGCGGTAGTTGGTTTCATAAAAGTAACAGTTTTGTTAGTAAACAAAACTACAAGATAAAGGTTGTGAATTAATAAAATTAAGCTTGCGCAGTTGGTCCACCAAAGTTTAATGGCAGTGCGTTCATTTCGCTGTCTTTAATTTTACCGTGCATTTGTTCAAAGCGTGTTACGTTATCTGCTAATGCTTTCATTAAACGTTTTGCGTGTTGCGGTGTAAGTACAATGCGCGATTTTACTTTTGCTTTAGGAACACCTGGCATTACTTTAATAAAGTCAACTACAAACTCTGTAGGAGAATGTGTAATAATTGCTAAGTTAGAATAAATACCTTCTGCTATTTCTTCAGAAAGCTCTATGTTTAATTGGTTTTCAGGGTTTTCGTTTTCCATGGTTTAAAGATAGTTATTTTTTTGACGCATAAAAAAACCCATCAATTAATTGATGGGTTTTTTATTTACTGTAATTAAAAATTATTCAGCAATAACTTCAAAGTTAATAGTAGCCGAAATTTCTTTGAATAAACGAACTTTAGCACTGTAAGTACCTAATGCTTTAATAGCATCTTCGTTCATTTCAATATTTTTACGTTCTACATCATAACCAGCTTTTTTCAAAGCTTCAGCTAATTGAATGTTTGTAACTGAACCAAATATTTTTCCAGATTCACCTGCTTTAGCGCCTACTTTTACAGTAACATCTGCAAATTTAGCTGCCATTGCTGTAGCTTCTGTACGTAATTTTTGTTCTTTAAATGAGCTTTGTTTAATTTCTTCCGCTTGCATTTTTTTGTTACTTTCTGTAGCTAAAACTGCAATGCGTTGAGGAATTAAAAAGTTACGTCCGTATCCGTTCTTAACTTTTACAATATCATTTTTAAATCCTAACCCTTTAAGGTCTTGTTTTAATATAACTTCCATGTTGTGTTTCCTCCTTTAATTATTTTAAACCATCTGCTAAATAAGGCATTAAAGCAATGTGACGAGCACGTTTAACTGCTTGAGAAACCTTACGTTGAAATTTTAATGATGTACCAGTTAAACGACGAGGTAACAATTTACCTTGCTCATTTACAAATTTCAATAAGAAATCTGCGTCTTTGTAATCAATATATTTTATGCCTAATTTTTTAAAGCGGCAATACTTTTTCTTTTTTGCTTCTACCGTTGGAGGATTTAAAAAGCGAACTTCATTTTTAGCCATTTCTTCTAATTTTTTGTTTTAACAATTATGCTTCTACTTTTTTAGCTTTTGCAACTTTAGCTTCTGATGCTCTACCTTTACGTTTGTCAGCCCAAGCTGCAGCGTGTTTGTCTAAAGCAATTGTTAAGAATCTTAAGATGCGTTCATCACGTTTAAATTGTAATTCAAGTTCAGCAATTTCTGCTCCTGTACCTGAAAACTCAACCAAGTGATAAAATCCTGTAGATTTTTTTTGAATTTGGTAAGCCAATTTTTTTAATCCCCAGTTTTCACGGTGGGTAATTTTTGCTCCCTGGTCTGTTAAAACCTTTTCAAACTTTTTTGCGGCCTCCTTTGCCTGATCATCAGACAAAACGGGAGTTA
>CALMMX010000028.1 GCA_937868545.1 uncultured Bacteroidota bacterium | reverse complement strand
GATTTTTTAATTTTATCAAGGAATCCAAGTACAACAAATTCCTATTTATTTAAAAATATTAGTTTACAGTTTGAATAACCTAACCTCATATTTATTTGATATTAAAGGCCAACCTAAAGAAGTAAAATGGTTTAAAAATGCTATGGCTTTGTTTTTACTTTACAAAGTAGGCGTTTATATATATTTGTTTGAAGAATTATTTTCATCTAATAAGTTTATTTATAATCAAAGTAAGTCAGTTAATTTTTTAGTTGATACTTCATATTATCTATCAAATCATTATACAACTTTGTTTGCTGTATTTTTAATTATTGTGGTAGCAATTATTTCGATATTAGAATTGCTTAATAAAACCAACGTATTTGCAAGGTTTGTTTTATGGATTGTAATTTTGAATATTAATAATTTTTTATTTCAAACCTTAACTGCTGGAGATTATTTATTAAATCAAATGTTGTTTTTTAGTGTATTTTTAACTACAAAAAATCATTCAAATACCATATTAAATCAATTACTTACAGCATTCCATAATATTTCTTTAGTAGGAATTAAAACTCAAGTTTGTTTAGTATATATATTAGCAGCATGGTTTAAAATCTATGACATTGATTGGTTACAGGGAACAGCAATTTATTCAGTGTTTCAAATTCCAGAATATTCAAATTCACTGTTGGCCTCATTACCTCAATGGTTTTGTACTTTATCTACTTATTTAGTTCTCATTTATCAATTAAGTTTTCTTGTGTTAGTGTGGGTAAAGCCAATAAAGAAATACATATTAGGTTTTGGTATTTTGCAGCATTTAATTATTGCTTTTGGTTTGGGAATTTTTAGTTTTGGTATAATTATGATAATAAGTTATATCTTGTTTTTAAATTATGATTATAAATCTTTAAGAGTCAATGCGTAAAATATTACTCATATCTGATACGCATAGCTTTTTGGATGAGAAGTTATTAAAGCACATAGCTGAAGCCGATGAAGTTTGGCATGCTGGTGATATTGGTAATGTGGAATTAACTGATAAACTAAAAACTTTAAAACCATTGCAAGCAGTTTATGGGAATATAGATGGCAATGAATTGCGAAAAGAATTTAAAAAGAATTTAGTGTTTAATTGTGAAAATGTAAAAGTGTATATAACGCATATTTGCGGACAACCAACTAATTATTTAAGAGAAGTAAAAGATATTTTAATAGCAGAAAAACCAAAAATATTTATTTGCGGGCATTCGCATATATTAAAAGTAATGTATCAAAAACAATTTGATGTATTACATCTTAATCCTGGAGCATGCGGTAATCATGGATTTCATGCTATTAAAACAGCATTAAGATTTGTAATTGATGACACTGAAATAAAAGATTTAGCAATTATTGAATTAGGTAACAGAAGTCAATTATAATACCAGTTACCAATTAAATTGCACCACTTATTAAACTTGTAACTTATTGCAACTTATTGCATATACTTTTGATTAAGAGTTTTTCATTTTATTAATCTTAAATTAAAAGTTATGGCTTCAAATAATTTAATCATTACAATTCCTGAACCTTGTCATGAAAATTGGAATAACATGCATCCAGATGAAAAAGGTAGATTTTGCAATTCTTGTCAAAAATCGGTTTATGATTTTTCAAATAAAACAAATGATGAAATATTGTATGTTTTAAATGAAAAAAAAGCTGAGAAAGTATGTGGTAGATTTCGTGTAGCGCAAGTAAATAAACCAATTTGCTATACCATAAATTTGCAAAAGCTACCAAAGCACATTAGCTTTACTAAGGCATTTACGATAGCTATTTTAATTGCCTTTGGTACAATGCTAGTTAGTTGTACTGATGAATCTGGAAAAAAAGTAGATTCTATTGAACTTGCCAATGCAGATAAGGTTGATAATATAATGGGGTTTTCAATCCCCCAAGTTATACCTGAACAAAGTGATTCTGGAATAACGGAAATAGTATCACAAGCGGATTACATAGTTGGAGCAATGAGTTGGGATCCACATCCTCCAGTTTCACCTTTAATTGATTCTACAATAATGGAAACTGATAGTGTTATTTATAAAAAATCTGAAGAAGTTTATTCAGTTATGGGTGGCATTGGCAGTTATTATATAGTTGATGAAACTGTTGATTCAATAAGAGTAGATTCTAATAGTTTATCAAATAAATTAATTCCTACTACACTTGATCCAAAAAGTGATTTTCAATTTGGAGTTTATCCTAATCCTAGTAATGGCGTATTTAATGTAAAATATGAAGTTTTAAAGCCTAGTGATGTTAGTATTACTATTTACGATTTAACTGGCAAAATAGTTCAAAGTGTTGTTCAACAAATGAATCAACATGCTGGCAACTATATAATTCCAGTATCATTAAGTAATCTATCAAATGGCATTTATATATGTAAAATAGTAACTAGCGAAAAAGAAAAGGCAATAAAATTTGTTGTAGAAAATTAACGCCAACTTATTTTAAATAATCATATTTGATTTATTATTTATAGATTTAAATTTTAATGTGATATTCGCAGTGAATGGAGTTAATTAAATTTATAAAAGTAAATTATATCGTATTAAGTTTACTTATTTTCAATGTTGTAATAAAACTTTGTTTCATTACTGCTCAACCAATTTCCCATGATGAGCCTTTTACAATTTATCATGCTCAGTTTGATTTTTTTAAAATTATAGAATATTTAAAAAATTATAATAATCCGCCATTTTTTGAATTACTACTCCATTTTTGGATAAAAATATTTGGTATATCTGCTTTATCAGTAAGGTTTTTGCCAATGCTGTTTAGTTCATTTTCTGTAGTTGTACTGTATCAACTTTGTATTCTATTATTTAATAATCGAGTGGCATTAATTGCTTCATTATTAATGACTTTTAGTACATTTCAAATTTATTATGCACATGACGCTAGGGTTTATAGTTTATTTTTATTGGCGACACTCTTTTCATTTTATCATTTTTATGCCCAAGTAATTTTACAGCGCTATTCATTTTCGCACTTATTTTGGATTATTATATCAAATGTGTTATTAGTATATGCACATTACTTTGGCTTTATTGTGTGGTTTATTCAATTTGTAATTCTAATTTTGTTTTATAGAAAAAACATTTTTGCTGTAAAGAGTTATAGTATTACAACTGCAATTTGTTTGATTTTATATGTTCCGCATTTAATTATTCTATTTGAACGATTTACTCATTCCGCAAAAAATGGCACTTGGTTAAATCCTCCTCATGGTTTCGAAAGTATTTATAATATGTTCTGGTCATTTTGTAATGTCCCAGTTATTACGGTTGCTGTTATAACGCTATTTGTAGTTAGTATATTAAAATTTGTGGTAAAAAGAGATTGGCAAGTAAAGGAAAGTGTAGTTACTCAAATTGTTTTATGGTTTTTAATTCCTTTTTTGGGAATGTTTTTTATTTCGTATAAAATACCAATGTTTATTGATAGGTATTTAATTTTTATTACTCCAGCTTTTTATATTTTAATTGCACTTTCAATACAATATTTGTTTAATAAGAAAGTAATTATGTATATGTCATCATCTCTTTTAATTGCTGGATTTATTTTTTCATGTACTTTAAATCCTTCAAAAAAAAGAAATATTAAAGAGGTGGTTAATTTTGTTACAAAGAATAAATCAAAATCTACAATTGTAATTATTTGTTCATTTGATTTTGCAACCACATTTGCTTATTATTATGATGAGAGTATTTTTAAAACTATTAATCAAAATAGTGAATACAATACTATGGTTTCAGCTTTTAAGAAACAAAATATCTATTTTGTAAATTCTATTGACTCAGAACAACTTAAATTAATTGAAAATTTTGATTCTTTACTTTATGTAGACGCAGCCGCAGATTTTTCTGTTCCAGGCAATAATATAAATGAAACGCTAAATACTAAATACACAAAAAACAGTGTGCATTACGAAGATAATTTGTTTAAAATAAATGGATATTCAATTAGATAAAATTAATCGAAAAGAGTAAATCTATTTTTTAAAGTCCACCTTCTTTTAATCGTTCTGCATTTTCGGCAAATTGTAAAGCATCAATCATTTCTTGAATATAGCCATTTGTAAAGTCAGTAAGGTTATACAATGTTAAGCCAATTCTATGATCTGTAATTCTGTTTTGGGGGTAATTATACGTTCTAATTTTTTCTGAACGATCACCAGTACTTACCATACTTTTACGTTTTCCAGTAGTTTCAGCTAATCGTTTTTGAAATTCTAAATCATATAATTTACTTCTAAGCATTTCCATTGCTTTTTCTCTGTTCCCTAATTGATTACGTTGGGTTTGGCAGGTTACAACAATACCAGATGGTTTATGAGTTAAAATAACTTTTGATTCTACTTTATTTACGTTCTGTCCACCAGCACCACCACTTCGAGCAGTTGCCATTTCAACATCAGCTGGTTTAATTTCAATATCCCATTCTTCTGCTTCAGGCAATACGGCTACAGTTGCTGCAGATGTGTGAACCCTACCTGCTGCTTCAGTACTCGGAACACGTTGCACACGATGTACACCACTTTCAAATTTCATGGTGCCAAACGCATTATTTCCTTTAACATTAAACACTATTTCTTTGTATCCACCCATAGTACCTGGGCTTTCATCAACTACCTCTAATTGATAGCCTTTAATTTCACAATACCTTCTATACATTTCAAATAAATCGCCTGCAAATAAGGCTGCTTCGTCACCACCTGTTCCACCTCTTATTTCCATAGTACAATTTTTTGCATCTTCTGGGTCTTTAGGTATCAACATTAATCTTACTTCTTCTTGCAATTTAATTTCAGCTGCTCTATTTTCTTCTAATTCGGCTTTAGCCATATCCAAAAAATCTTTGTCTTTTTCAGTAGCCAAAACTTCTTTCGCTCCATTAATATTATCTGTAATCTTCACATATTTATAATACGCTTCTACAATTGGCTCTAAATCGCGATACTCTTTGTTTAATTTCTTAAACTGTTGCATATCAGCAATAATAGTTGGGTCAGATAATTTGGCTTCAACATCTGAATATCTTCTCTTTATTTCTTCTAATTTTTCAATCATATAATTTTCCTAACAATTTGCGAAAATACTAATTCTTAAGCTATTTTTAAGCTTCTTTTTATGCTTATAATGCAAACAATTTCGTTATTTTTGATAAACATAAACTTTTTGCTATGAAAAACATCTATTTATTTATATTATTTATTGTTACTATAAATCTTAAATCTCAAGATTTTTTGGGTTTCAACCAAAGTAATTATGCAGGGGTTACTGGTGTTTACCAACAACCAGCTAGTATTGTGGATGGCCGAATGAAGTTTGATATGAATTTGATTGGAATAAATGTTGGGATTTACAATAATTATATTGGGTTAAAACGAGAGGCAATAAAAAAAACAGGCTCTTGGACAAACCCAACATTCCCTGCATTTGATGATCCAAAGTTTGCAGAAAATTATTTATTTGAAAAAGTTAATTCAAAAGATAAAAGTTTAATTTTTTCTAACAGAGTTACTGGCCCTTCTTTTATGATTAACATTAACCGCAAAAATGCCATAGCAATAACAACAGGCTTAAGAAATTACATAAATATTGATGGTGTTTCTCAAGAATTGTCAAAACTTGCATTTGAAGAGTTTAAGTATCCAAGTTTATGGGTTCAAAATTTAGAAAATAAGAATTTAAGTATTCAAGAAATGAGCTGGGCTGAATATGGGTTAACCTTTGCTCATGTTTTTAAAGAGGATAATCAACATTATTTTAAAGGAGGAGCAACTGCAAAATTATTACAAGGAATTCAATCTGCTTATGTTTTTGTGAATGATTTAAAGTATAATTTTCAAACAGATACTACTTTATCATTGTTTAATTCTCAAGTAAATTATGGTCATTCTGATAATTTTGATTTTAGTAATGTTTCTTTAAATGGTGGTGGTAGTTCTGCTGTGTTTGATTTTTCTCAAGCTTATCCTGGTGTTGGGTTAGATTTAGGGGCAGTTTACGAATGGCGCCCATCATATCTAAAATATAAGTATGATATGGATGGCGAAAAGGACTTATGGCGAAAAGACCAAAATAAGTATAAGCTAAAAATAGGGTTTTCAATAACAGATATTGGTTCTATTAAGTTTAAAAAAGGAGCTACTAGCGGTAATTTTAATGCAGATGTTGGTTATTGGAATTTAAAACCTATCAATCCTAAATCAGTTAAAGAATTAGATGATACATTGTTGAATCGTTTTTCTGGCACTAGAGGTACAGGTCAATCTTATAAAATGAATTTACCTACTGCTTTGAGCTTGCAAATTGATTATTTAATTTGGAAAGATGTATACGTAAATTTAACACCTTATATAGCTTTTCAATTTAAAAATAACGACACTAAAGTTCATGATTTTAGCAGTATAACACTTACACCACGTTGGGATCATAAATGGTTTGGAGTTTTTATACCAATTCAATATAATTTTTTATCTGGTCCAAGAGCTGGTGCGGCTGTAAGATTAGGTCCATTAGTAGTTGGTTCAACAAACTTAGCTCCACTTATAGGTCAAAAAACAATTTATGGTGGTGATGTTTATGCGATGCTTAAAATTCCAATTCCATATGGTAAGCCTAAGGATAAAGACAAAGATGGTATTTCTAATAAAAAAGATCTTTGTAAAGATATACCTGGTGTTTGGGAATTTATGGGATGTCCTGATAAAGATGGGGATCATATTCCTGACAAAGATGATAAATGTATTGATGTAGCGGGAACAAAAGAAATGAACGGTTGCCCTGATAAAGATGGCGATGGAATAACTGATTTAGAAGATAATTGCCCAGATGATAAAGGGTTAGTTGAATTTAAAGGATGTCCAGATAAGGATGGTGACAAAATAATTGATAAAGATGATGAGTGTCCGGATGTGGCTGGATTATCAGAGTTTTTGGGATGCCCAGATAGGGATGGCGATAAAACACCTGATAAATATGATGTATGCCCTGATGTTCCTGGCCCTAAAGAATTTAAAGGTTGTCCTGATAAAGATGGTGATACCGTTTTAGATAAGGATGATAATTGCCCAGAGGTAGCGGGTGCTGTTGAAAATAAAGGTTGCCCATGGCCTGATACTGATAAGGATGGAGTAGTTGATAGAGAAGATGATTGCCCTACAACTCCAGGTTTAAAAGAATTAAAAGGTTGCCCTCCAGCCCCAGTTTTAAAAGCAGAGGAGCAAAAAATTCTTGAAAAAGCTTTTGCAAGTTTAGAGTTTGCTAGCGCTAAAGATGTTATTAAACCTGCATCATTTGCCTCTTTAATAGAATTAGCCGGATTAATGAAACAACATGCAGGTGATTGGACTTTGAAATTATCTGGTCATACTGATAATCAAGGTGATGCTGTAAAAAATACGTTGTTGTCAGAAAAACGAGCTAAAGCAGTTAAGAAGTTCTTAGTTACTAAAGGAGTTTCTGCAGATAAAATTACTACAGAATGGTTTGGTCCTACAAAACCAATTGATTCTAATGATACAGAAGCTGGCCGTCAACGAAATAGAAGGGTTGATGAAAGTGGAATTTAAACAATAGTAAAAAAGGGTCTTGCTTATAAAACAAGACCCTTTTTTTTGAATTAATTTATTCGACGAAATAACTAAAAAAAACAGTAAAAATAGCTTACCTTTAGCATAGTGAAATTAAAAGGAATTACATATGTAGTAATATTAAATTTGATTGGTAGCATAGCTATTGCGCAATCAATAAAAGATTCTGCTGTAAAAATTTTAATGGTTGGAGTTCATGTTAGCGGACAAATACCTCAATTAGATTTGGCAAAACGATTTGGAGAAAATTTAAGTGCTGGAGCATCTTTTTCATGGAAAACGAAGAAAAATTTTTTAATTGGAGTTGAAGGAAGTTATGTTTTTGGAAAAAAAGTGAGAGAGAATGTTATATCAAATATGACTAATTCTGATAATTTTTCAACCAATAATGAAGGATTTCCTTCTGATTTAAGGCTAACTCATAGAGGTTGGAATATTTGTGCCAATATTGGTTATGTTTTTTCAAAACTAGGTCATAATCCAAATTCGGGTTTGTTTGTTACAATTGGTGGCGGTTACATGCTTCATAAAATTAATTTGTATGATGCAGATAAAAAAGTTGCTGCAGTAAAAGGTGATTTAGTAAAAGGTTACGATCGTTTAACAGGTGGATTTGAATTATCACAATTTGTTGGATATAAGTATTTTAGTAATAATAGATTGGCAAATTTTTATGCAGGATTTGAATTTTTTGAAGGCTTCACAAAAAATTTAAGAGGGCAAAACTACAATACCGGCTTATACGATACGCAAAAACGAATTGATGTGATTAGTGGATTCCGATTTGGATGGATATTACCACTATACAAAAGAACTAAAGATTTTTATTATTATTAATATGGAAAACTTAACAATTGCAGCTACTAAAGCAACACCTTCTGTTTATTTTAATGTAAATAGTGGAATACTAGAAATTAAAGGTAGGTCTATTCCAGAAAATTCTATTGCTTTTTATGATCCAATTCATAATCATATTAAAAATTATTTAAAAAATCCATTGCTTAATAATTGCGTAAATATTCAATTAGATTATTTAAACAGTAGTTCTACTGCTAGCCTTTTAAATATTTTGAGAGAATACGAAAAAATGAATAAAACAATTGAAACGGTTGTGAATTGGTTTTACGAAGAAGAAGATGAAGATATATTAACTGTAGGTCAAAATTTTGAAAGTTTGGTTGAATTAAAATTTAATATGGTTGGTGTAAAAGATGAAAATGAAGAAATAGGAAGCTAATTACTTATTTAATACTAAAATGTTTGCAAAATACTTTTTAAAATTTGGGTTACTACTAATTGTTTTAATTACCTTTTTTAAATGTTCTAATAATACAACGGCAGATGCAAAAGTATTGCCTACGCCTTCATCAATTGAGGAGTTAGGTAAATTATTATTTTTTGATTCGTTGTTATCTCGCGGAAATCAAGTTAGTTGTGCATCATGTCATAAACCGCAATTTGCATTTTCAGATAATGTACCCGTTAGTTTTGGAGTAGATAGTTTAAAAGGCGCTAGAAATACACCAAGTGCTATGAATCAAAAGGCACACTCTTTCTATTTTCATGATGGAAGAGCGGAAACCTTAGAAGAACAAGCTCAAGGGCCCATTGAAAATCCTGTTGAAATGGATATTCCATTATCTGCGGTGGTCGAAAAATTAAATAAACATGAGCAATATCGTCAGTTTTTTATTTCAATTTTTGGCGGTATAGCAACTAAAGATAATGTATTAAAAGCCATTGCAGCATATGAAAACTCTTTAGAAACAAGCAATTCGGCATTTGATAATTATGTTAGTGAAAAAGATAATACTCTGTTTTCTGAATCTGCAAAAAGAGGACAGCAAATTTTTAATGTAAAAGGAAAATGTTTTGATTGTCATTTTGGACCCGATTTTACAGGAGATCAATTTAGAAATATTGGACTGTTTAATGGCAAAGATTTAAATGATAGCGGGCGTTCTGTTATTTCACACAATATTAAAGATGTTGGTAAATTTAAAACTCCAGGCTTACGTAATATTAGTGTTACCGGACCTTACATGCATAATGGGATGTATAAAACATTAAGAGAGGTAATTGATTACTATAATGAACCAAATAAATTTGTGGCTAATTCAATAAATAGAGATACGCTATTAAGTAAACCATTAAATCTTACCGAAAAAGAAAAGGTTGATTTAGAGGCGTTTTTATTATCATTAACCGATAAACAATTTTTAAGTAAATAGTATTATCGTTTATTGTATTTAGAGTCAAACTCTTTTATAATTAAATCATGCTTTCTAATTGAAACCTTTAACCATTCAAGGTAAATTTCTTCTTTTTCTGACTCACTTAATTTATAGTTTGCAACTTCTTTTCTTATTTTATTAGTCAATTCATGCATACATAATGCTGCACATACACTAATATTAAAACTTTCTGTAAACCCATACATTGGTAAATAAACAAACTCATCCGCCATTTCAACCACGTCTTGTGATATTCCAGTAAGTTCAGTTCCAAAAATTAATGCGGTTGGTTGGTCTATTTTTAATTGGTTTAAGGTTACACTGCGTTCATTTAATGAGGTAGCAACAATTTTATACCCTTTATTTTTGAGCTGAGTAATGCATTCTTTGGTGTTGTTTTCAAATTTTTGGTAACGGTTTAACGTTAGCCATTGTGTAGATCCCATTGAAACATCTTCACTTATTTTGTATTTATTTCTGTTTTCAATAAAATGAATGTTTTGAACCCCAAAAATATCGGCACTCCTTAGTACAGCGCTAAAATTGTGAGATTGGTAAACATCTTCTAAAACAATCGTTAAGTGGTTGGTACGTTCTTCTAATACTTCAGTTAAACGTCCTCTTCTGCGTTCACTTACAAACCCTTCTAAATAGGTAGTTAATGCTTTTTGGTATTCTAAATTGTGCATTTGGCAAAGATAAGTATTTACTCAATTAAAAACTATTAAGGCGCTAATAAGCACTATTTTGCTTACATTTGTAAAAAACAATATTTAACATGCCAAGAGATAGTCAAGGACCAAGAAAAACGTTTTCAAAAAGTGGTTCATCAGATTTTAATAAAAGAAAGTCATTTTCGAGTTCAGATAAAAGTAAAAAACCATATTCATCTGACAGAAAACCATTTGCAAAACGTGATGATGGGGATAAAAAGCCATATACAAAACGTGAAGATGGTAAATACGAAAGTTCAGGTCCTCGTAAATCATTTGGAGATGGAGAAAAACGTTCATATTCATCAGATAGAAAACCATATACTAAACGTGAGGATGGAGAAAAAAGACCATATGTAAAACGAGAAGGAGGAAGTTATGAAAGTTCAGGTCCTCGTAAATCATTTGGTGATGGAGAAAAACGTTCTTATTCATCAGATAGAAAACCATACACTAAACGTGAGGATGGTAAATATGAAAGTTCTGGACCTCGAAAATCGTTTGGAGATGGAGAAAAGCGTTCTTATTCATCGGATAGAAAGCCGTATACAAAACGTGAAGATGGAAAATACGAAAGTTCAGGTCCACGTAAATCATTTGGTGATGGTGAAAAACGTTCATTTTCATCAGATAGAAAGCCTTACACTAAACGAGAAGATGGAGAAAAAAGACCATATGTAAAACGTGAAGGTGGAAGTTATGAAAGTTCTGGTCCTCGTAAATCATTTGGTGACGGTGAGAAAAGTTCTTTTTCATCAGATAGAAAACCATATACTAAGCGTGAAGATGGAGAAAAAAGACCATATGTAAAACGTGAAGGTGGAAGTTATGAAGGTTCAGGTCCTCGCAAATCATTTGGTGATGGAGAAAAACGTTCTTTTTCTCCTGATAGAAAAGTAAAAGGAGAATACAGAGATTTTGATAAGCCATATGTGCCTAAATTATCAAAAGATCAAAAAATAGTTGAAAAATCTAAAAAAGTTGGTCCATCTAAAACTTCTACACAAAAAAATGTAAGTGATGAGGCTATACGATTAAATAGATATGTTGCAAATTCAGGTGTATGTTCTCGTCGTGAGGCGGATGTGTTAATTGCTACAGGTGTTGTAACAGTAAACGGAAAGATTATTACAGAAATGGGTTATAAAGTTAATCCAACAGATGTAGTAAATTATGGTGGAGTGCCAATTAAGCATGAAGTGAAAAAGTATTTAGTGTTGAATAAACCTAAAGATTATATCACAACTATGGATGATCCTGAAGAAAGAAAAACTGTAATGGAATTGATTCGTAAGGCTTGTAAAGAGCGTTTATATCCAGTAGGTAGATTAGATAGAAATACAACAGGAATATTGTTATTTACAAATGATGGCGATTTAACAGCAAAATTAACTCATCCTAAATTTAATATTCGTAAAGTATACCATGTTGTTTTAGATAAACGTATTACTTCAGAAGACTTTAGAGCACTTGGAGAGGGCTTTGAATTAGCTGATGGATTTATTAAACCAGATGCAATTGAATACGTAGGAGAAGGAAAATCTGAGTTAGGGGTAGAAATACATAGTGGTAGAAACCGTATTGTTCGCCGTATGTTTGAGCACTTAGGTTATGAAGTTATGAAATTGGATAGAGTTGCTTTTGCAGGGTTAACTAAAAAAGATTTACCTCGCTCTAAATTCAGATTTTTAACACCAAAAGAAGTTGATTTTTTAAAAATGTTAGGATAGATTTTTATCTATTTCATTGAAAACTCTTATTTGCTCTATTTGAGTGAATAAGAGTTTTTTATTTTATATACTTTAAGAATTAGTGAAAGTTATTTTTTTGTCATAACAACTTTCTGTTTTTTCAATTATTTAGATGAAAAACATGTATTAGTTTAGAATAATTTCAACTTTAAAATTCATTTAAAAAAAAGACCGATTAACTATTAGCTAATCGGTCTTTTAAATTTAAATTAAAAAGAACTATGCAGTTTTTTTAATAATTTTTTCGCGGATACGAGCTGCTTTACCAGTACGTTCACGTATATAGTATAATTTTGCTCTACGAACAATACCAACTTTATTTAATTCAATTTTATCAATAAATGGAGATGCAACTGGGAAAATACGCTCAACACCAACACCATTAGATATTTTACGTACAGTAAATGAAGCAGTAGCTGGTTCGTTTTTACGTTGAATAACTAATCCAGAAAATTGCTGAATACGTTCTTTATCACCCTCTTTAATTTTGTAATGAACAGTAATAGTATCACCAGCTTTAAAAGATGGATGAGAAACCTCTGTTTTTAATTGTTTTTTTACGTAATCTAATAATAAACTCATTGTTTCTTATTTTTTAATAATTTATCATTTTTGGCATGCATTGCACCGTGCAATCAGAGGCTAAAAAGTGGAGGGCAAATATAGTGAAATATCCTTTACATTCAAATTTAATTTAACCTTTTTCAAATAATCATTAATAAATTATAATTGAGATGTTTAAAGGGAGTTTTACTAAAACAAAAAGAGCTGCCTAATCTAGGCAGCTCCTTTATATTACCTATTTATATTATTGACCTTTAACAACTGTAACGTGTCCAACATAATCATGTTTCTTTCCTAAAACATCTACTAATTTTACTTTATACACATAAACATCTTGTTGAACTTCGTTAGTTTTTCCAGTTACTTTGCCATTCCAACCTTTTCTAATATCATCAGTATAGAAAATTTTAGCGCCCCATCTGTCAAAAATCCACATTTCGTATTTAGCAATGCCAATCCCCATTCCAGTAAATACATCATTTAAATTATCTTCATTATCAGGTGTAAATGCATTTGGAATATAGAATGTAAATGCGGGTAGCAATTCAACTTTAACTATTGCAGTATCTTTACATCCATATTGATTTGCAACCATTAAAGTTACTGGATATGTTTCTGCTGTTTCATTATTATAAGTATGAGTTGGATTAGTATTTATAGAATCCATAATTGGAGAATCTCCAAATAACCACCAGAATTTGGTATAATCAATACTCTGGTTTGTGAAGTATTCTAATGGAGTTACTATATTTCCTGGATTTGGATTTACTGTATATGCCGCAATTGGCTTAGGAAATACAGTTATCATTGCTAAATTCGTTAAAGAATCTCTACAGCCTTTGTTAGTTGTAACAACTAATTTAACATCATATTGCTTAATTTGATCAGATGTAGAATTTCCATAACAATGTGTTTGAGTTGTATTAGTTCCGGCATTTAAACTTGTTCCATCTCCAAATACCCATGTCCAATTAGCGTTTACTCCAGGCCCAGTAATAGGCAATGTGTTATCTGTAAATGTTACACAGTGTGTAGCACAACCACTAGGAGTATTAACAGTAAATAATGGCATAGGAACATAATCTACATAAACCACTTTTGTAAATGTTTCTGTGCAACCATGATCTGTAATAGCCACTAAATTTACAGTTTGGTTACCAGCAGCTGGAAATACAAAGCTAGTTGTTTGTCCAAAAGTTTCAAAAGTTGCAATTGTATTATTAAAATCCCAATTCCAAGTGTTTACTATTCCACTACCTGCTAAGGTACTAGCCGTAAAAGTCATTGCTTTTGTTAAACAAGCCCCAGAATTAAGGATGTTTACCATTGGTTTTTCATAAACTTCAACTGGTTTAACAGTTTTAGCAATACAACCTTTGTCTGAGGTTACAGTAAGTGTAACATTATAAACACCTGATGTTGCATATGTATGAGAAGAAATAGCACCTGTACCTGCACCAGCATCTCCATAGCTCCATGCGAATAAAGTATTAACTCCAACTGCAATAAGTGAGCTACTTGCATCAAAGGTATTAGGCTGAGCATTAATACAATTATTAACAAATGTGAAGTTTGGATTAGGTAATGGATTTACCCATACACTAATTGAAGATGTAACATTAGAACATAAAAGGCCAGGGGCAGGATTAGTTGTTACTGTATAAGTTACTGCATTTGAACCTGATACTGGAAATATATAATTTGGATTTGGTACACCTGTTACATCAACTGTTCCATTACTTGAAAAATCCCAAGCATAGCCACTTAACGGATTACCGTTCCCATTACTAGCATCTACCAAATTAGTTGCGCTTCCCAAACAAACCTCATTAGATGTAAATGATGCAGTTGGAGTTGCATATATATTAACTGGTTTAGTAACAACATCAACACAGCCATGACTAGTTGTAGAGGTTAAAGTTGCATTATAAACTGTGTTAACATTTGCTGGTAATACATAGGTGTGAGATGGGTTTACTAAAGCCGATGTTGCAGTGGCATCTCCAAAGTCCCAGCTATATGTTGGAGTTACACCAACATTGGCATTTGTAGTAATATCTGTAGTGTTTGTGAATGAATTTGCCGATCCATTACAAGCATTACTTGACGAGAAATTAGGAATGGAATGCCCCCAAACATTGACGACGAGTGTTTTCGTATCCGAACATAATTCGGAATTAGTAACAGTTAAAGCTGCTGTAAATGTGCCTGATAATGGATAAGTAAATGTCGGATTTTGGGTAAGATTATCTGCAGATGCATTATTAGTAAAATCCCAACTCCAAGCATTTACTGTACCTGAAGGTGTTGTTGATAAATCAGTAAATGCTGTTGCAGTTGATTGACAAACAGATGTAACACTAAAATTTGCAGTTGGTCCAGCAGATAAGGTTACTGGTTTAACAATATTATCAACACAACCACCATTAGTAACGGTTAGCGTTACATTTTTTACACCGGTTGACGTGTAGGTATGAATTGGGTTTGATGTTACCCCGATGGTAGAAGCCCCATCTCCATATGCCCATGTATAGGATGTTATTGCGGGACCACCCATTAAATTGGTATTGTCAACAAAAGGAACTGTAAATGTAGAACTACAAGGTGTAGTGGTAAAATTAAAATCTGCATTTGGCATAGGGACGGGAGTAAAGTTACAAAATAATATTGGCGTTGTGCATGCTCCAGCAGTATTGAGTGCAACTGAGTATGCACCTGCAGCATTAGCATTTACACATTGTGTAACTGAACCAGTAACACCTGGACCATTCCAAGTATAACCAGAGAAACCAGCAGGGGCACATAATACATTAGGACCTGTAGCACAATTATTTGATGTAGTTGTTCCTACAGGAATTTCAATGCCGTTTAATGATAATGCTAGAGGCTGTGTGTATGAATCAAAATATCCCCATCCTGAATGCCCACCAGCAGTACAATCACCAGCGGTTACAGTAATTTTAACGCAAGTGCCAATTAATGGAGTCATATCAAGTGCTTTTGTTCTCCATGGTGCATAATTAAATCCACCACCAGTCGAGACAAACGAAGGATCTCCAGCAGAACATGATGAGCCTGGCTGTTGAACGTTATATGTCCCACAAGGAATTGGGTTTCCAGCACAATCAGAAAATATCATATTGAAGTATGGTTGATCAGTACATCCATGCGGTGAATCACCAAAAACAACTGCATATTTAAAAATAAATAGCGCATTTGCAACTGTTACTGGGAATGATTGAGTTGCTCTAACAACAAATCCTCCAGCTGTAGAACCATCTCCTAATTTGAGAGAACGTAAACCACCACCTGGGGCTACTGTTGGCAATGCTGGAGCACTTGGATCAGTTCCAGCAGTTGTAATTGTAAAACGTGTTGTTGGAGACGGACAACATCCAGCCATGGTTGAAGAGTTGGTATTTGTCCCTTCAGTAATTGTCCAACCAGCAGCTGTACCTGTTTCAAAATCTAAATTTACTTGTGCATATCCAACATAAATAAATATTGATAAAATCGCAGTATATATTTTTTTCATAGTGTTTTTATTAGCCTTACAATAGTATAGAGTTTTTTATGAAAAATCAAACTTTTAAATAAAGAAAATAACTGTTTAACTCATTGAAAACCAACTTTCACAAATGTTGAAATTGGTAGTATTTTTGTAATTATATATTTTCTCTGTTAAGGTATTGTAAATAAGGTAATTAATGAAAAGAGTACTCTTCTAAACGAAAATGTAGACTAACTTAATTACATTAAAATAAACTGCTTATAGTATTGAAAAAACGTTCTTCCAAATAGCAAATGAATATAATCTTATAATGAAAGTTGGTTTTTCATTTAAGAGCTTTTCGTAATGAGAATTAATTGTATTTGTATTTACAATATCTGACAACGAATTAGTAATAGCTTCTATAACCTCATTTTTATGATTTATGAACCATTTTGATACAGGTGTTTCAAAACCTATCTTATCAGTTCGTGTATAAATCGTTTTTGGAATATAATTTTTTGTAGCTTCTCTTAATAAATACTTCGACACACCATTTTTAATTTTAGATTTTCCGTCAACAGAAAAAATAAAATCAACTAATTCAACATCATCAGCAAATGGAACTCTGCTTTCTATACTAAATGCCATGCTGCAGCGGTCTTCGCATTTTAAAAATGATTTTAATTTGCCGTTATAATCCGCTTTTAATTGAGAGTTTAGGGTGTTTGAAAATTTATTAACTTCTGCCTTAGCGTATTGTTTAAAGTTAGTATTTACATAACTTGAATAATCTGAACTTAAATGAAAAGCTTCTTTTAATAATTGTTTTCCATAGTTAAAATAAGGCTTTTGAACAGTTTTACCAGATTCATTAATACTTTTAATTTTTGAAGAAAATGATAGTTCATTCCAAAGAGAAAAATAATGATGTGTGTAACCACCAAATAATTCATCAGCACCTTGCCCATCTAATAGTACTTTTATTCCTTGCTCTGCTGCAAGTTTCATTACCCTGTGCTGAGAATAGGTGCTAGTGCTCCAAATAGGTAAATCTTGGTAATAATTTAAAGTCTCTATATCTTTAAAAAAATCTTCTGCTGTGGGGCTAACGGTGTACCAATTTCCGCCTACAAATTCAGAAACTTGTTTTGCATAATTACTTTCGTCAAATTTTTCGGAAGGAAAAACTGCGGTAAATAATTTAGTTGATTTATTAGGTTGTAAATTTTTTATAATACCCGAAATTATAGAACTATCAAGTCCACCACTTAAACATGAGCCAATTTCCACATCACTACGAAGCCTAATATCAATGGCATGTTTTAGTTTTTCTTCAATGGTATTAATTATTTCTATATCAGATTTATAAGTAGTAACTTTTTCTGATATTGAATAGTAGTTTTTTAAATCAAAAGATTGTTCTTTTAAATTATAAAGAAGGTAATGTGAAGGCTGTAATTCAAAAATACCTTTAAATAAACTTTGTTCTGTCGTTTCTAAATTTCCATTTATAATAAAATCAAATTGTTGAGGTTCATTAATTTCAAAAGAAATAAGTTTACTTTTTAATAATGCTTTTTGTTCACTTGAAAATGCAAATGTTTGATTAGTATTAATGTAATAAAATGGTTTTACGCCAACTCTATCTCTTGCGCAAAACACATGTTGTTTTACTTTATCATAGAGTGCAAAGGCCCACATACCATTGAATTTTTGTAAGCAATTTGTACCCCATTCTTTATAAGCCGCTATTACAACTTCTGTATCAGTTTGAGTTATAAAATGGTGGCCTTTATTTTTTAATTCAGTTTTTAATTCAAGGTAATTATAAATTTCACCATTAAATGTAATCCAATAATTACTGTTGGTATCGCACATTGGCTGATGCCCACTTTCTGATAAATCAATAATTGATAAACGGCGATGAGCAAATGCCATTTTATAATTAGAACTAATTTGTTCTATATTTTTTGATGGATTAAAAATAAAGCGATTACTCTCGCAATTTGCTTTCGGCGTATCGCTACTATATACAGGTATTTCTATAGCTTCATTAAAAAAAGTAAATCCTTCACCATCAGGACCTCTGTGTTTTATAGTTTGGCTCATTGCATAAATGGATTCTTTTATAGAACCATCATTTTTTTTATTTATGATACCTGCAATGCCACACATAGTTTATGATAAACTTGTTTTTAAAATGTGTTTATATAATTCAATCCAATCTGTATTTTGAGCAGTAAAACTATCGTTGTGAAAGATAGAAATAAATTCTCCACCATGTTTTTTTACTTCATGCATTAGTTTTTCAACTAAAATTTTTGAATCCTGTAAATTTAAGCCATTATAATCTCTTAATATGCCTTCCATTACAATGCTTGTATGGATAGTTAAGTTTGTTACCTCTTCATGTTCTATATCATACCATTTAAATGGAATACAAAGCCCAGTTCTAAAACCACATTGTGATGCGTAAATCATGGTAAAATCATCTGTAATTCCGTTTTTAATAAATTCTCTATAAGTGGTTGGTAAATTAACTCTTAAAAAATGGCAACGGGCAGATGTTATATTTTTATTTAGAATGTTTTGTAATCGTTGTTGTTCTAATTTAATAGATTGTTCTTTTTTGTAACAATAATAAGAGGGATGAAGCCCTAAATTGTAAGAATTGGAAAGTTTGATTAATAATTCTTTAAACCCTTTATTTTTAAAATGGGGATTTTTATCGTAATCGGAATAATCGCCAATTAACACAAAGTAGTTTAATTGAACCTGTTTACTTAATTCATTAATTAATTTATATGTGTTATATGGATCTTTTTCTTGATTGATAATACTTGAAATGCGTGTAAATGATTGTTTTATTTTTAAACTAAAAAGGTCTTTAAAAAAACCACCCACATTTCTTTTAAAGCCTTTATTTGCATAGGCAAATGCATTATCTATATCAATTGTAGATGTGAAATTGAAATCACGTTTTTTGAAATTTAATTCAGGGAATTTTTGTTTTAGTTTTTCTGAAAAATCAAGAATGGCCTCATTTAAAAAAGGAATTTGTAGGCAATTATAGCTATAAGCTATGCTATTTTCTGCCTTAAAACGCTGGTGTTTATCTATTTCAGTTTTAATATATTCTTCATAGCGTGTTGCAAAGTAAAATACCATCGCAAATAGATCATAGCCTAGAAAATCCGATTTTGAGTTTGCGAAAAATTTGGGGTAATTAGAGTATTCTTTTTCTGCTTGAGGTATAATCTGTTTTATTCCAGTTTCAAAAAGTAAATTTTCAGAATATATAAAAACGGGTGATGCAATTTCTTCTGTTGTATAAGCTAGCTTTGGTTTTTGAGCCAATAGAAAAGCTTCTCTTTCATCTGTAATTTCAAAAGGAATATTTAATACAGAATTAAAAATTAAATCTGTAACGTATTTAAATCGGTTAGTTAACTTATGTGTATATATTAAAATCACTTATAATTTAGACTACGCATTGTTTAATAATATCTTCATAACAATTTGTCCACCCAACCCAATCTTGAGATGTGCCCATGGTATCATTATGAAAAATAGTAATGAGTTGACCGTTATATTTTTTTACTTCGTTAATAATTGGGAATGCTTTTTCAATAATGGTTTCAGGAGCTGCACCATCTTTAAATCTTAAAGTTGTTTCGCTTAAGCAAAACGGATTTATTTTTAAACCAGTTTCTAATTCATCATCTAAATCATACCAATAAAATGGCATGCAGTAGCTTGCTCTAAATCCATTAAAATTTGAGTATCCCATAGAAAAATCGTTTTTAACCCCAAGTTCTAAAAGATTAAAATATGTATCAGGAAACTTTAACATTGAAAAATGCTGTCTGGAATTTAAGATGTCTCTGTGTGCAATTTTGGTAAGACGATTTAATTCGATTTTAACTTGATCAATTGATGTATTAGAGCCAAAGGAAGGATGAATTCCTCCATTTGAATAATCTAATAAATGTTTTATTAGTTTTTGAAAATTGATATTATTTGATGGGTGGTTTTTGTCATTAACACCGTAATCTCCAAGAAGAAAGAAATAGATGACATCTAAATTGTATTTCTTTTTAATTTGTAATTGATAGTCATATGAATCAAATGGGTCTTTTACTTTTTTAAGTAATACCGATGTTCTATCAATAATATCAGTTTTATTAAATACAGATAGTGCTTTTAAGTAACCACCAATTGTTCTCATTACTCCTTTTTGCTTGTATTTATAAGCATTGTCAATGTCTAAAGTAGAAATGTAATTGTATTTCCTATGTGTAATTTCTAAATGTTGAAACTTACTTTTTAATAGTTTTTCAAATTGAGTAATCCATACATTGATTAATGGAATGTTTAAAAAATCATATTGATATGCCAAACTATTTTCTGCTTCGTACCTATTAAAACTATCAGGAATAAATGGTAAATATTCTTCGTATCTGCTTACTAAATAAAAGGAAGCTGCAAATAAATCGAAAGGCAAACTATTTTTATATGTTTTAAAAAAGTACTTATAGTAATTTTCATGATTTTGCATTTGTATAGTTTGAGACTTTATTCCTGACTCAAATAATAATGAATGTGCTGAAATATGAAAATCTGAATCAAAATCTTGGTTAGTATATGAAAATTTGTAGCCTTCATATTGTTTAAAGTCTTCAATATTATTGGTTATTTGAAAACTCAACCCTAAACAATCCTTAAAAATTAAATTAAATATGTATTTAACCCTGGGAGTAGTTTTATGAGTATATATAAATATGT
>CALMMX010000027.1 GCA_937868545.1 uncultured Bacteroidota bacterium | reverse complement strand
GAGAACTCTTTTTGAGCTCTGGCAATGCTTACAGTTTGAATGATTTCTGTAGAAACTTCAAACTCTGCTAATTGCTTATCATCCAATTTTTCTAATTGTTTAGGCCATTCAGCAACAATAATACAATCCATTTCACTACGTTCATTTAATAAATGCCAAATTTCTTCTGTAATAAATGGCATCCAAGGATGCATTATTTTTAATAATGATTCTAAGAAATTAATGGTTGCATTGTAAGTATCTTTATCAATTGGTTGTGCTTTTCCATCTATAAAATCAGGCTTAATTGCCTCTAAATACCAAGCACAATAATCGTCCCAAACTAATTTATATGTTGCCATTAATGCATCACTCATTCTGTATTTAGAGTAATGGTCGTTTATAATTTCTAATTGCTCAGATAATTTATTTTCAAACCATGTAATAGCAGATTTTTGAGCATTACTTTGTGTAATTCCAGATTCACTTGAAGCTACTTCAAAACCTTTAATTAAACGGAAGGCATTCCAAACTTTATTAGCAAAGTTTCTACCTTGTTCGCAATAGCTTTCATCAAACATTAAATCATTACCAGCTGGCGAACATAAAAGCATTCCAACTCTTACTCCATCTGCACCATACTTTTCAATTAAATCTAATGGATCAGGACTATTACCTAAACTCTTACTCATTTTACGGCCTTGTTTATCGCGCACAATACCCGTTAAATAAACATTTGTAAAAGGTTTCAATCCAGTATATTCTTTACCTGCAATAATCATACGAGCTACCCAAAAAAACAAAATTTCGGGGGCAGTTACTAAATCATTGGTAGGGTAATAATATTTTAAATCTTCATTGGCTTTATCCCAACCATTTTCTACTATTTTAGAATCAAATACGGTTAATGGCCACAACCATGAAGAAAACCAAGTATCTAAAACATCTTCGTCTTGTTTAATTTCCTCAATTCGTAAATCTGAATTCGTGATTCGTAATTTCTCTAATGCTTGCTCTTTTGTTTTAGCAACTACTGTATTTCCTTGTCCATCATACCATGCAGGAATTCTTTGGCCCCACCATAACTGACGACTAATACACCAATCGTGTACATTTTCCATCCAATGTTTGTAGGTATTTATGAATTTTTCTGGAATTAATTTTACATCGTTATTTAAAACAGCTTCTAAAGCTGGCTTACTTACAGTATCCATTTTTAAAAACCATTGCATACTCAAACGAGGCTCTATTACTGCATTTGTACGCTCGCTATATCCAACTTTGTTTTTTATTTCTTCAACTTTTTCAACTAAACCTTGTTCTGTTAAATCTGCTATAATTTGTTTACGGCAAGCAAAACGGTCCATTCCGATATAAGCACCAGCAGCTTCACTAATTTTTCCTTCTTGTGTTAAAGCATCTATTGTTGGTAATTTATGTTTTTGTCCTAAATTAAAATCGTTTATATCGTGTGCTGGCGTTACTTTTAAAGCTCCAGTACCAAAACTTGCATCCACGTACTCATCAAAAATAATTGGCACAACCCTGTTAACTATTGGTACAATTACATGTTTACCTTTTAAGTGTAAATACCTTTCATCATTAGGGTTTACACACACTGCTGTATCGCCCATTATTGTTTCTGGACGAGTAGTTGCAACAGTAATATATTCAGTATTGGTGGCTGAGCCTGTCGAAGACTCAATTTTGTATTTTACATAAACTAATTTGCTTTGAGCTTCTTTATGTATAACCTCTTCATCACTCACAGCTGTTAAGCCTTGTGGATCCCAGTTTACCATTCTTACTCCACGGTAAATCTGCCCTTTATTATATAAATCAATAAAAGTATCTATAACAGCTTCACTCATATCTGGGTCCATTGTAAATTTGGTTCTGTCCCAATCACAGCTAGCACCAAGCTTTTTAAGTTGTTCTAAAATAATTCCACCATATTTTTCTTTCCAACCCCAAGCGTGTTTTAAAAAATCTTCGCGCGATAAATCAGCTTTATTAATTCCTTGTTCTTTTAATAAAGCTACTACTTTAGCTTCAGTAGCAATACTGGCGTGGTCTGTTCCAGGAACCCAACACGCATTAAATCCAAGCATACGAGCCCTGCGAATTAATACATCTTGTATAGTATTATTAAGCATATGTCCCATGTGTAACACTCCAGTAACATTTGGCGGTGGTATAACAATAGTATAAGGTGTACGGCTATCTGGTGTTGATTTAAAGAACTTTTTATCTAACCAGTATTGGTACCAATTTATTTCAGCTTGTTTGGGGTTGTATGTTTTTGCAATTTCCATATTATGTTTTGTATTCACTAAATTTTGTTAAATTTGGTAAAAATAATGAAAGTAAACCATGTGTATACTATCTTTATGGCACGATATTGGAATATATTTTAAAAAAAATAAAAATATTAATAAATTATAAAAACAAACAAAATGAAAAAAGTAATTTTATCTTTAGGATTAGTAGCATTTGTAAGTACATTATCATTTGCTCAAGACACTCATAGTGCTAATGATGGCCATAACCATGCTGCGGCTGCAACTCAATCTGTAGCGCCTGCTAGTACAGCTGATATTAAATTTGATAAAATGGTTCACGATTACGGTAATATTACTCAAGGTGATAATGGTGAATGTGTATTTAAATTCAAAAATACTGGTAAAGAGCCTTTATTAATTACAATGTGCCAAGGTTCTTGTGGTTGTACTGTTCCTTCTTGTCCAAAAGATCCAATTTTACCAGGTAAAACAGGTGAAATTAAAGTAAAATACGATTCAAATAGAGTAGGACCTATCAGTAAATCTGTTACAGTTCAATCAAATGCTAAATCTGGAATTCAAACTTTAATGATTAAAGGAAATATTGCTGCAAAACCAGTTGAAGAAGCTTTCCCAACAACTCCTCCATCTCAAGGTGCACCATTAGAGAAAAAATAATTTTAATTTTTAAAATTTACATATAATGAAAAAGATATTATTAGCAATTACATTAATTTTAGGATTAGGTATGATTGGTAAAGCTCAGGTTGTTCCTGCTGAACCAATGGATCCAAATGCTCCTGAAATGAAATTTGAAACAGAGGTTTTAGATTATGGTACTGTAAAATACGATGCTAATGGAGTGAGAGAGTTTAAAGTAAAAAATGTTGGTAAGTCTCCGTTAACAATTACTAGTGTTCAAGGTCAATGCGGATGTACTGCAACAACAATTGATGGTAAACCAGGTTGGCCTCAAGAACCAATTTTACCTGGAAAAACAGCAGTTATTAAAGTAAAATATGATACAAAAAGACCTGGTCCGTTTGAAAAAAATGTAACAATTTCTTCAAACTCAAAAGAACCAAGTAAAGTTGTTAAAATTAAAGGTGTTGTTGAATCAGCACCGGCTACTCCAGCTGCTGTACCTGATGCTAAATAATTTTAAATATAATTTAAAGAACCCTTCTATTTTTAGAGGGGTTTTTTGTTTATGCTTGTATTTAATATCAGCAACTTCTTTTTCGCAAGCAATAATTAAAGTAAAAGATACTAAAAAGAACTTTGGTTTTGTGAAAAAAGGCGAAACTGTAAGTATAAAATATGAGGTTGAAAATTCAGGCAATGAGCCATTATTAATTTCTAATTATAAAGTAGAGTGTTCTTGTACTACTGTTACTTTACCTTCTGCACCTATTTTACCTAAAATGAAAGGTGAAATTATAGTTAATTTTGACACTAAAACTGTTTATGACAGGCAAGATAGAATTGTTGAAATTATATCAAATGCAAAAAACGGAACAATTAAAATTAGGTTTAAAGGAGTTGTTCTTTCTAAATAAAATTAAAAAAGTAGTATTCATATTCATTATATGCTTTTCTCATTTTTTAATTGAGGCTCAAAATTATGTCCCTTTTAAAAATAATAATAAATGGGGGTTTAAGATAAATGACAAAGTTATTATTGAGCCTCAATACGATACAGTATTTAACTTTAATAATTCAAATAAAATTGCTTTAGTTGCAAATATTGGTTTTTTTGAAAAAGTTGTAAATCCCTTAACTGGTGCTGAGGAACTGTCATACCAATACTATTTTGTAAATGGGAATAATGAAAAATTAAAATTGAAAGTCGAGAATTATCCTGATAGTGTGAGTACTTTAGGATTTCAATATGAATTTCAAAACCAATATTTAGACTCAAGTAATTTTTTTAAGGTTTTGTTTGATGAAAAAGTATATTTAGTATCCAAAAACGGAAAACAAATTAGTAAAGGATATGATAATATTACAAAATCAAGTTTTTTGAATTTGTTTTTAGTTGAAAATAATATCCTCGTTGATAATAAGATGGTGAAGAAGATTGGTGTGATAGATACTACTGGTAAATTGATAGTAAAATGTAATTATAAACATGTTGTTTTTAATGATAGCATTATTTATTGTTGTAGTGCCATAAATAGGGCAAAACAAAAAGATGAAGTGTTTGATTTAAATGGAAGGCAACTGTATGCTTCTGAAAATCATATTGAATATGCTTCAAAAAATTGTGTTGTAACACATCAATTTGAGCCAAAGGAATGGTTTACTATTATTAATACAAAAGCAGATAAACAAAAAAATGTTGAAGGAAATTTAATGTATAAGTTGGATTTAACAAAAGCCCTTATTGTTGGTGATAAAGATTGGTATATTATAAATTTAACTACATTAGAATCAAAAAAAGTTGATAAAAGAAAGTATTATAAGTTATTAATGTTTTTAACTACAATTAATGAATAAATTGAAATTAGATATTTCTGATATTTCGATGCATTTAGAAATGGCGGAGAAGTTGTTGGAATTTGCTGGAAAAGAAAAAGTGTTCTTATTTGATGCAGAAATGGGATGTGGAAAAACCACCTTTATAAAATCGATTTGTAAGTATTTAGGTGTTGAAGATGCTATGAGTAGTCCAACGTATTCTATTGTGAATGAGTATAAAACTAAACAGAATAAAATAACAATTCAAAAATTTAAAACGTATGTCAAATTACCAAGTAACAGTAATAGGTTCGGGCCCAGGAGGGTATATAGCTGCAATTCGATGCGCACAATTAGGCATGAAAGTAGCCTTAATAGAAAAGTATGAAAAACTTGGTGGTACCTGCACCAATGTGGGTTGTATTCCATCCAAAGCATTGCTGGATTCATCAGAACATTATGCAGCTGCATCACACAAATTTACCGAACACGGCATAGATG
>CALMMX010000026.1 GCA_937868545.1 uncultured Bacteroidota bacterium | reverse complement strand
TTTCATTTCAATTTCAAAATTTTAATAAATAATAACTAATGCCTAGTTATCAGGGCTTACGAATATAAAGTTTTATTAAACCTTAACAAAAAATAAATGGTTATTTCCTATTACAAATATCTATATATGCGCAGTACTCACATTTTTTTTCATCTTCAGTTTGAGTAAAGCTAGGATCACAATCTAAAATTGCTTCTATTTGATTTATTAAATGCATCTCAAATTCATTTAACAATTCAATAGTAAATTGTAATGGTTTTTTATCCTTTGAATTATCACTTATATATCTTGGCAATTCTTCAAACTTTTTAAATGGAATAATACATGGCATTAATTCCTCAGGTTTTGCAATATCGTTTTTAACAACTAACCATGCATATAAAAATAATTGCAACATCTTATTATAATCACTGTTAGTGAAGAGTTTATCAAATCCTTCAAACTTAAATTTGTCTGATTGTTTTATTGACGATTTATAATCAATCACTCTTACCGTACTGCCTAATTTATCAATTCTATCTGCGGAACCCTTAATAAAAACAACAGTATTTACATTGTTATAATTTACAGTTATACTTGTTTGGAGCTGAGCTTCTAAATCAATTATACTTAAATACTCATTACTTTCTTTGCCAATTTTTACGCAGTTTAAATCGTTATACAAAAGTTTTTTTACATATTCATTTACTACTTTTTTCTGCAAAAAATTCTTACCATAACTACTTTCTTTTTGGCTAAAATAATTTTGAAAAATAATATTTACAGTTTCCTCCGTTTTACTTAAACACAGGTTAATGTTTTCGGGTTTTAAAACGGTTTTAATAAATGGTTTATAAAGCATTTCGAGGCTTTCATGCAAAATAGAACCTTGAGTACTAGCTTCTGCATTTTCTTCAATATCAATAGTTTCTTTTATACCAGCTCCATATCTGTAAAAGAAGCGTAATGCACAATCTTTATAAGAAATTAAGGCAGACGGACTTAAACCTCCATACGTATCATTAGTCGTAAATTTCTTAACTATTAACTCAATATTTTTAGGTGTTTTAGAAATAGAAATAACATTTGGAGAACTTGCTGGTAGCTTATCTCCACTCAGCATTTTTTCAACTATTTTATGGTTAGAATTATACTTTTCTAATTCGAACTGTAGTTGAGTAATAAATCTACTTTTTTCGCCTGTACCAAGTATACTTTGTTCGGTATTATAAGTAATTAAAACATCTGAGGCTTTTTGTAAAAATCGATAGAAATGATAAGCATAAACCGCATCTTTTTCGCCATATAATGGCATTTCGTGATATCGTTTTAAATCATTAGGAATAAATGAATTTACTGATTTACCAGATGGTAAAACACCTTCATTAATACCCAATAAAATAACATTTTCAAAATCTAAAGTACGCGTTTCTAAAACCCCCATTATTTGCAACCCTTTTAAAGGTTCACCAATAAAAGGAACAGAAGCTGCTCCTATAATTTGTTTAAATAAACTTTTTAACGTTACCAACGAATTTAAAAACGGATGAATGTTTACTAAACTGGTTAATCGGTTAAAATAAGTAGTAAAAACATGCAAATACTCTTGATCTACAGAGGTTAAATGCAATTGCTCATTTTCTGTATCATTAAAAAAAGAAATAATTTTATAAATAGCATTAACTCCATCAGAAGAATTTTCCCATTTTACAAATAAAGGTTTTATATTTTCAAATGTTGATCCAAATAAATCTTCTAATGTGTTTAAATTTAACCAAACATAATTTTTATCAATTATTTTTTGGATGATAAGTTGTAAATCATTTTCAGTATTGAAACTCGAAAAATACTTTATAAATAAAGAATTTTGTATGATTTTAAAAACATCTACAAAATAAAAACTACTGCTACGATTTTTATTAACAGAATGATGAAGGGTGATTAAATTCTCAATCAAATCATAAATTGGAGTAAAGCGTAATGGATATTCCATTGTGATATTTACATGCTCTACTTCTTTTGGTAATTGATTAATAATGGGGAATAGCAAACTTTCATCTGCCAAAACAACAGCTATCTTATTTAATGATTTTCCTTCAGCAATCCATTTTGATAATTGATGGCCAACCACTTGCGCTTGCCCAATTTTATTAGGAACAGCAATCACTTCAATATTTTTATCTATTTTTTTCTAGCCAATAATTATAAGCAAATTAATCACATTTATAGAAAATAAGAGAATAATAACTAGTAATATATCATTTCTTCTCGCCTAAAGCTTTGAGGATATCTCCCAGCACTACTTAAGTAGATTTTTTATATTGATAAACTTTGCCTATTTCAAACACAGGGAAAGGATTTATCTCAACAACTTGCTTAGCTTCTGTTGCGAATCGAGAGCATAATCCTGTAGAAAGCGAACTACCAATAACAAACACAAAAGGAAATTTCTTATCTTTGACTTCTTCCCCATATAATGGACCATAAGATTCATCAAAAAATAGAACATGAGGACGAAGAAGTTGACTGCAATCGGGACATTTTACTTCATTACCTGCTTTGAATTATTGT
>CALMMX010000025.1 GCA_937868545.1 uncultured Bacteroidota bacterium | reverse complement strand
AAAGAATTCACATACTGTAAACTTAAATTGTAGTGTTTTAATGATTTTAAATAATCTTTATTGTCTTTATAAAATTTACCTAAATAAGCATAAACTATATTAATTTTAATAGAGTCTTTGTATTTAAAACTTAAATCAAGTGCTTTTAGGTATTCATTTTCTGCTGCCTTAATATCATTGTTTACAACATATAAACTGGCAATATTAGTGTAGTCAAAAATTAACCCTTTTTCATCATTGTTTTTTAAATGAATATTTAAGGTTTCAGTAAAATAGTATTTTGCACTATCTATGTTTTTTAGCCCTTGAAATAACCGGCCAATTTTAAAATAAACAATTGCTTTATCATTTAAGTTTTTGGTTACATTATTGATACTGTTTGCTTTTCTTAAAAATACAAGGGCTTTATGAGCATCGCCAGTTTTTTCGTACAAAGAGCCAAGGTTTATATATATTGTAAAAATTGAATTCAAGTCAGAGATTTCTTCTGCAATTTTTGCAGCTTGTAATAAGTAATTTAGAGCTTCTGTTTTATTATTTATTTTTTTATAATAAATACCAAGGTATTTATAGCATAACATTAAGTCATTTTTGTTTTGTGTTGATTTTGCAATAGATAAGGCTTTGTTAAAATTTAATAAGGCTTCATTATTTTCGTTTTTTTGGTCATGAATATTGCCTATTAATAGAAGACTTTTAACTTGTTCACTTTTATGATTGTTTTTTAGACTTAAATAAAAAGTTTTTTTTGCAATGAATAATGCTGCATTTTCATTATGAAGTTTTTTTTCAATGAGGGCTTTATTGTAGTACAATTGAAAAAGCTCCTTTTCATTTAAGTTTAAAGAATTTAGCGAAAGAGCTTTATTATTAAGAACTTCTGCTGAATCTAAATTTTTATCAATATAAATGGTAGTTAAAGAATTTAAAATAGAAATTTTTTGTGTGTCAGACTTTGATTGATTTAATTTATTAAACAATTCATTTTGTTCTTGCGACAGACAAACTACTCGAAAACAAATAATAATAATTATACTTAATACTTTATACATTCTGTAGTTGGTAATATGACTAAAGTAGGGATTTAATAACGTTTCACAAAATGAAATATTAAACTAAAAAACGTAAATTTGTTGATATTAAATAAACTATATTTTGACATTCAACGATTTTAATTTTGACGCCACTCTTCTTGATGGTTTGCATTCAATGGGCTATAAACAGCCAACGCCAATTCAACAAGAGGCAATACCAGTAATACAAGCTGGAAACGACTTAATTGCTTGTGCGCAAACAGGTACAGGTAAAACTGCAGCTTTTGTATTGCCAATATTAGACAAAATAGTAAAAACCAATAAAAGGCATTTAAATACTTTAATTATTGCTCCAACCAGAGAGCTTGTACTGCAAATTGACCAACAAATTGAAGGTATGGCTTATTTTTGTGAAGTTAGTTCTATTGGTATTTATGGAGGAGGAGACGGACAGGTTTGGGACAGACAAGCAAAAGCTCTTAAACAAGGTGTTGATATAGTTATTGCTACTCCTGGTAGGTTGATTGCATTATTACAACAAGGTGATGTGAAATTTGATACTATTGAGCATTTAATTTTAGATGAAGCTGATAGAATGCTTGATATGGGTTTTGCAGATGACATTAAAACCATTTTAAAATACATTCCCGAAAAACGTCAAACCATTATGTTTTCGGCTACTATGGCTCCAAAAATTAGAACATTAGCAAATGTTTTATTAAAAGAACCAAAACAAATAAATATTGCTATTTCTAAACCTGCTGCCGGCATTGTTCAACAAGCGTATGTAGTTTACGAAAATCAAAAAGAGAATTTATTAAAAGATATATTAAGTAATCCTGATTATGTTTCTGTCATTATTTTCTCATCAACAAAAGAAAAGGTAAAGGAGTTGTATCAAACATTTAATAAATTAAATTATTCTGTAAAAGGTTTCTCTTCAGATTTAGAGCAATTAGAAAGGGAGGAAATAATGCGAAATTTTAAAGCTAAAAAACTTCGTATTTTAATAGGTACAGATATTTTATCCAGAGGTATTGATGTTGATGGTATTTCATTGGTTGTAAATTATGATGCCCCACCAGATCCTGAAGATTATATACACCGTATTGGTAGAACAGCTCGTGCCGAAAGAGCTGGTGTTGCTATTACTTTTATAAATGAGAAAGATCAACCACGGTTTGCTCAAATTGAGGCTTTAATGGGTATTGATGTTCCAAAAATGCCTATACCAGAAGCTTATGGTAAGGGACCAGAGTATAACCCAGATGCAGCAAAGAAAAAGTTTGATAAACCTCGTTCCTTTAATAACAAATCTAAATCGGGTGATAAGAAAAGGGTTTTTCACGGGCCAAAAAAGTAGTTTAGAATGATTTCTAAAATCAAAATAAATAAAAATTATTTTTTTAGAATCTTTAAATTTTACGCTTACTTATTTCCAAAATTGTATATTTAAAACATATTATTTAGAACAAAATTATACTATCATGAACTCAAAAATATCTTTACTTGAACAAAAACAAGCCGAAGCTTTATTAGGTGGTGGACAAAAACGTATTGATGCTCAACATAAAAAAGGAAAACTTACTGCACGTGAGCGCATTCATTTTTTATTAGATGAAGGAAGCTTTGAAGAAATTGGTATGATGGTTACTCATCGTAGTAAGGATTTTGGATTGGAAAAAGAACAGTATTTAGGAGATGGTGTCGTAACTGGTTATGGTACTATTAGTGGTCGTTTAGTATATGTATTTTCTCAAGATTTTACAGTATTTGGAGGTTCACTTTCTGAAACTCATGCTGAAAAAATTTGTAAAGTAATGGATTTGGCAATGAAGAATGGCGCTCCAATTATTGGCTTAAATGACAGTGGTGGTGCTCGAATTCAAGAAGGTGTTGTTTCTTTGGGTGGATATGCTGATATTTTTTATCGTAATGTAAGAGCAAGTGGTGTAATACCTCAATTATCTGGTATTATGGGACCATGCGCTGGTGGAGCTGTATATAGCCCTGCAATAACCGATTTTATTTTAATGGTTGAAAATACCAGCTACATGTTTGTTACAGGACCTAACGTAGTAAAAACTGTTACCCACGAAGAAGTTACTAGCGAAGAACTTGGTGGTGCAATGACTCATGCTAGTAAAAGTGGTGTAACTCATTTTGCTTGTGCTAACGAAATTGAAGCGATTACTAATATTAAGCAAATATTAAGTTATGTGCCTCAAAATTGCGAAGAAGATGCGCCTAGCTTGCCTTACGAATCTAACGGTAATGAATTACGTACTGAGTTAAATTCTATTATTCCTGAAAACGCAAACCAACCATATGATATTAGAGAAGTTATTGAACATGTAATTGATGCAGATTCATTTTTAGAAATTCATAAACATTTTGCAGAAAATATAGTAGTTGGTTTTGCTCGTTTAGCAGGTCGTTCTATTGGTATTGTTGCAAATCAACCAGCTGTTTTAGCAGGTGTTTTAGATATACATTCTTCAACAAAAGCTGCACGTTTTGTGCGTTTTTGCGATTGTTTTAATATTCCATTATTAGTGTTTGAAGATGTGCCAGGTTTTTTACCAGGTACAGATCAAGAATGGAATGCTATTATTACGAATGGTGCTAAATTATTATATGCATTTAGCGAAGCTACTGTTCCGCGCATAACTGTTATTACACGTAAAGCTTATGGTGGCGCTTATGATGTAATGAATAGTAAACATATTGGTGCAGATATGAATTACGCTTGGCCTAGTGCGGAAATTGCTGTAATGGGTGCTAAAGGTGCTGCGGAAATTATTTTTAAAAATGAAATTTCAACGGCAACTGATAAAGATGCTAAATGGAAAGAAAAAGAAAATGAATACCAAGGCATGTTTGCAAATCCATATAGAGCTGCTGAAAGAGGGTTTATTGATGAAGTTATTAAACCAGAACAAACACGCGAAAAATTAATTAGAGCTTTTAAAATGCTTGAAAATAAAGCCGATAAATTGCCTAAAAAGAAACACGGGAATATTCCTTTATAGTTTATTATGCTTACAGCTGGATTACTTTTTATACTAGGATTGTTTTTTTTAATTGGAACTATCATTTCAATTATTTTTACCATAATTAGTTTTGCAAATGCGAAGCAATCAAAATTTATATGGTTAGCTAGTTTGTTTGTTTGCCTTATTTGTATGGCTTTGTGCATTATTACCTTTGTAAGAAAAGCAGTTAATAAAGTTGAGAGTTTAACGGAAGAGGTAGCTGAAAATTTTCAGAACATGACAGATAGTTTATCTACACAATTATCAGATTCATTAAATAGTCAGCAGTATCAAATGCTTAGTAATAATGAGCAAATTAAAGCATTGAAAGCTTTGGATGAAAAGAATAATAAATTAAACGTTCCTGAAGAATTTTACACGTATTTAGGTTTTAGCAATTATTACCGTTATCCTTTAATTTATCCGTATTCCATACATTGTAATTTATTTAAAGATGATGGTGAGTTGTTTAATGAAGTTAATGTGAACCGATTTGATGAGAATGATAATGGAGAACGTTCTGTTGGTATAGAAAATATTAAAAAAATTGCTTTTGATAATAAATGGTTATTAATTGAATATATGGCAGAATTGAGAGAAACAAATAAAACGGAAATGCGTTATGTGTTATTTTCATTTGAGGATGAAAAACGTTTTGATTGCAAATCAGAAAAAGAAATGTTTAAAATGGCATTTCAAAAAGGCTATACTGGTGATCACTCCCTCACAACCATCGAAAATTACGATTCTTTATTTAGTGTTAAATAGATACAATATAATATTACCTCAAAACATTTGTGGCACTTGCTTGTATGGTTGGCATAATTATTAAATCATTAATATTTACATGTGCAGGTCGAGTTGCCATCCAATAAATAGTTTCAGCAATATCTTCAGGTTTTAAAGGAACAATGTTTTCATATACTTTCTTTGCCCTTTCTTCATCACCATCAAAACGAACTATGCTAAATTCTGTTTCTACCATTCCCGGATTAATTGCTGATACTTTAATGCCATGTGGCAATAAATCAATACGCATGCCTTTATTTAAAGCATCTACCGCATGTTTTGTAGCACAATACACATTGCCATTAGCGTAAACTTCTTTACCAGCAATTGAACCAATATTTATAATATGCCCTTTTTTATTGGCAATCATTTTGTTTGAAATGTATTTGGTTACATATAAAAGACCCTTAATGTTAGTATTAATCATTTGTTCCCAATGATTAATGTTGCCGTCTTGTATACTATTTAACCCAGCCGCTAATCCTGCATTATTTACTAAAATATCAATATTTTTAAACTCACCACTTAACGAGTCAATGGCTAATTTTACCTGATTTTCATTTGTAACATCAAAGCATAAATCTAAAA
>CALMMX010000024.1 GCA_937868545.1 uncultured Bacteroidota bacterium | reverse complement strand
GTGAAGGCCCAGCAGCTATTATTACGATTACTCTAAATCCAATTCAAAATCCATCATTTACATACTCTGATAATCAATTTTGTCAATCAAGTGGTAACACAACTGCAATTATAACTGGTGCTAGTGGTGGTATTTTTACTTCAATTCCTGCTGGTGTTAATTTTGCAGGTTCGCTAGGTGAAATAAATTTTAATACATCTAGCACAGGAAATTTTAGTATTATATATACTACACAAGGTGCCTGCGCAGGCTCAGATACTTTTAATATTACAATTACTCAAGCGCTTAATGGAGGATTTACATATAGCGATTTTTTCTATTGCAACACTTCACCAGATCCAATGGCAATAATTGATACAAGTGCAACTTATGGTGTATTCTCTTCCAATCCAGCATCGCTGGTTTTTGCAGATATATCAAATGGAACTATCGACCTTTCTGCAACGCCACCCGGCATTTATACCATAACCAATTTTATTCCAGCAGTTGGAGGATGCATTGCCTATATTGGTTCCTATACTTTAACAATTACTGAGTCACCAAGTGCCAATATTAATTATAGCAATTCTAATTATTGCTCAGGAAGTAATATTACGATACCATCAGAAATTACAGGCACGTTAGGAGGTGTTTTTACTGTTAATTCAAATGCAATTGCTATTGATGTACAAAGTGGAAGTATTAATTTAAACAATACTTTAGCTGGAAACTATTTAATTACTTATACTATACCTGCGGCTAATGGATGCAGTCAATTTGTTACATCAGATATAGTTCAAGTTTTGCCTGGGCCTCAGGTTAATGTTAGCTCAAGTGTAACAATTAATCAATTTCAAACGGCAACATTAATTGCGAGTGGAAATGGATTATTTTCTTGGAATAATGGTGAAGTTAACGATAGTATCATTGTTGCACCAAAAGAATCAACCGAATATTGTGTAACAGCTACTTTAAATTCATGTCTTGATACAGCTTGTACAATGGTTTATCTTGAGTTAGAATGTGGTGATGTTTTTATTCCCAATGCCTTTTCTCCTAATGGAGATAGTAATAATGATTTACAATGTGTTCTTGGCAATTGTATTGAAAGTATGAATTTTGTAATTTATAACCGTTGGGGCGAAAAAATATTTGAGTCAACTTCACAAAATACATGCTGGGATGGAACATACAAGGGTAAACCATGTAATAATGGAGTATATGTTTATCGTTTTGAAGCTACCTTGAAAAACAAAGATTTTATTACTAAACAAGGGAACATAAATTTGATTCGGTAACCCTTTTTATAAAGAAGTGTTAGTTAGTCTTGTTGAAGATCATATTCTTTTCTGGCCTCATCAAAAATGGCGATAATGGCTTCTCGTTCCATCATCAATTTAGAAATAATAGCACTTTTTTTGTAAAATATTAAGAGCAATATCCAATTTGCTTTTATACGTTTCATTTCATGATAATACCAATAAGTAAATAATCCTGTTAATGGTAAACTTATGGCATAAAAAACTGTAATTACAAGATGATGTGTGTATTTCCAAACCATAAAAATTTGAATAGAATAAAAAATTAGAAAGGTAAATGTGCCTGTTACCATGGCAATTGGGCCTCTATACTCTAATTGCTTAATTGTTTTTTCAGCAATTATACCAGGAATTTCAAAAGCTAAATAATTATTTATTAAACCATAAAGATAAATAGGAAATCCTAAAATTATGGTAAAAAATGCCTTAACTGTATTGCTAAAAAACGACTTACTTTTATTGTCTTTATTTAAATGACTATCTGATAGACCTAACCTATTGATATTGATTAAATAGTCATTGATCCTTTTATGCATTTCATTTGCAAATACTGGCTTATTCTCAACAAAATATGCTACAGATTTAGTTATATTTTTTGAAAGAATAAAAACAGCTTCGTTGTCTTTCTTATTAATTCCAAGCTCCTTGCTCAATTTACTTTTATAAAGCAGTTCAACAGCATTTTCTAAATCATTTACTTGAGTATCGTAAATCGAAATAATTAATGCCTCTATCTGAGTTCTAAATTGCTCTGTGAGTTTTTCACATCCAACAAACTTGTCCTTCTTGTAATCGATTTCGAAAGTTTTTACATCTATTGGTTTATCAATATTCACAAACAAACTTCTATTAAACCGATGCGGATTTTCATAATTCAATCCAATTGTAATCACCTTCACACCTAACAACACAGGCATTAGTACAGCCACCATTAATATTCCAAGTAACGATTGTACAAATCCTACATTTAGTTTTGTTCTTACGGCTAGCACATCGCCTGCCAGT
>CALMMX010000023.1 GCA_937868545.1 uncultured Bacteroidota bacterium | reverse complement strand
GGTATAGTAACTCTAACTGGTACAGATCTACCAGTTTGTTTACCTGGTTTCCAGTTTGGCATTGATCTGATAACTCGCATTGCTTCTTTATCACAATCTCCGCATCCTGGTACACCTTTAACAACTTTTACGTCTGTAATATCTCCTGATGGAGCTACAACAAAACTACAAAAGCATTTACCACTAATACCAGCTTCTTTCGCCATTTGAGGATATTGTACATTTTTTTGAATGTACTTCATCATCTCAGCTTGGCCACCTGGAAACTCTGGCATCTCTTCAACAATTAAAAATGGCTCTTCCTTTTTAGGAGGTTCAACTAAACCATCACCTTTATCATCACTTGGTGGTGCAACTACATCACCATCTCCATCTTGAGTTTTTGTATCTACTTGCGTATCTGCAATTTTATCTTGTGGTGGTGGTGGATCAGTTTCTACCGCATCATCCTTAATTACTGGAGGAACGAATTCAATCGTTTTCATTAATGGTGGTGGCGGTGGTGGTGGTGGTGGTGGTGGCTCATTTTTATCAGTGGGAGGAGGTGTTAAATCAATTGTTGTCATATCCAAAACTGGTTCTTTAACAATTTCTTCACCTTTTAAACCCATAATAAGTTTTACAGTCATACCTAAAGCTACTACTCCTATCATACTAGCTAATACAATAGTAACTGTCCAATTGTATTTACGACGTATTTCATACGCGCCATACTCTTGATTCCTACCTTCAAAAACGATATCGTTTCTGCTATCGGATACAACGTTATTCCAATTTGCTGTCATATTATTTAGTTTTTTCTAATAAAAGTGCATACTCTGGTCCCATCATATCTACTCCTAATACTCGCTTACCTACATTACATATTTTTAATTCATCCAATACATCAATGGCATTTTTGTAAGTTGCTTGATCATCTGTTTTAATTAAAGCTGTAATTGCTAAAGTATTACCTGTAGCTTCCATTGCTAAACGCTTAAAGGTAGTATCAGCTAATGTTTTAGCTTTGTTTTGAGCAGCTAATTTTTCAATTTCATCATTAGCCCATTTATTTTGCTCCATTAACAATTTATGTAATCCCTCTGGACCATAATTTGTCTCAATTAATTGAGTTGGAGGCATCCCTTTTGCATTACCTGGTTCGTAAAACTGACCAGCATAATAAAATATACGGTCATCTTTAGTTAATAAAAAGGTAACCCCATTTTTTACTTCTACCTGCGGTTCATCTTTCTTTGGAGGAGCTGGTAAGCTCAATTCCATGCTTTTCGGCTTACTAAAAGTTGATGTTAATACGAAGAACGTTAATAACAAAAACGCTAAGTCAACCATTGGAGTCATATCTACTCTGGTGCTTTGCTTCTTGGCACGCTTTTTACCGCCCTTGCCATGCCCGCCACCACTGTCTGCTATTTCTGCCATGTTTTAGTTTTTTTAATGTTAATATTAGTGAGTTTTTGCTGGTGCAACCGATGCGCCACCTTCCAAAGAGGTAATTAAATTAAAGGTGTAAATTTTCATATCAGTAAAAACTTTAAATACGTTTTTTACAGATATATATTTTGTTTTACTATCCGCTTTAATTGCGTAACGTGGTTTTTCACCTTTAAACTCTTGGTTTGTAGACTCTGCTTTTTCTTTATTACGCATATAGATAGCATTTAATTCAGTAGCTGAAATTTGAATCCAATCTCTTAACTGATTATTTACTGAATCTAATGGCACACCTTTTTGTGGTTGAAACTTTAATCGTTCAGCTTCTGAAGCATCCAAATAACGAGGTAAATCTTTAATCTCAACTCCAAAACTTGATAAACCACCAAATTTTTTCATTTGATCTGCATTAAATTTTACTCCGTATTTTTCGCTCATTTGTTTTAAAGTATTTGAACGAGCTTCACCATTTCCAACACCAAAAAAAGCACGTCCGTTATTATCAACAGTAACAAGTACTGTGTTTTCTGGCAATGTTTTATCTGATACAGAAGATGGTGGGTCAACAACAACAGGTTCCGCCATACGGAACGATGCTGTTAACATAAAGAATGTTACAAGCAAGAAGGCTAAATCCACCATTGGCGTCATGTCTATCGACGGTGCGTGTGCTGCTGGTTTTATCTTAGGCATTTCTTATAATTTTAAATTGTTTAAATTAAGATACAATTAACTTTGATTTTCCATAAAGGGAAATCAATTATTTTCCAGATGCTTGGAATTCTTGAATAATAGAGAAACCAGCTTCGTCCATTGCATAAGTAATTTGATCAACTCTATTAGAAAAGAAGTTGTAAAAAATAATTGCTAATGCAGAAGATAAGATACCTACTAATGTATTAACTAAGGCTTCAGAAATACCTGTTGCTAATGCAGCAGTATCAGGAGTTCCAGCTGCAGCTAATGCACCAAACGCACGAATCATACCTACAACCGTTCCAATTAACCCCACTAATGTACCAATAGAAGCACAAGTAGAAATTACAGATAAATTTTTTGATAACATTGGTAATTCTAAAGCTGTAGCTTCTTCTAATGCTTTAGAAATAGCAGCAACTTTTGATTCTTTATCCATAGTTGAATCATTTTGAACAAATTGGTATTTCATTAAACCTTCACGAACAACATTTCCTAAAGATCCTTTTTGAACATCACATGCAGCAATAGCTCCATCTAA
>CALMMX010000022.1 GCA_937868545.1 uncultured Bacteroidota bacterium | reverse complement strand
ATTTATTTAATTTACATTCTTCACCTAACTCATCAATAATGCCATCATTATCATTATCAATTCCATCTGAATTTGGTGCTTTTGGGCCTTTTAATATAACATGTCCCGAAGCTGGTAAATAATTACCATAACCACCACTACTTGAAATACTTTCATCAAAAGTATCGCCATTGTATACAAATCCATAATTACCTTTAACATTACATCCAAAATAATCGTCATTATAATTCCCCATATCAGCATCACTCATTAATCCAAAATAAACATCATGAAAATTTAAATTTGAACGATTTGTAATTTTATAGTTATAGAATGTAGTGGCATTTAATTCAGGTTTTCCAGTAAGTGAAGTTGGACAGCCGTATGCATAAGCCATAGCTTGAATTTCTAACCCCATATCATTACAACCACCATCTCCATGACCAGGAAAATTATTATTAAAAATAAAGTAAAGTGCTTGATCACCTTTAATTTTTGGATAATCTCCATCATAAGGATTATAGATTCCATCATTGTTATAATCAACAAACGGAGCTAATTGCCTCGCATTTTTATCAGTTCCATTTCCTGGCCAAGATAAAATGTCATTGGTAGGAGTAAAAGTACCAGCGGCAAGATTACCATTACTGAAATTAGTTATTAAATCATTAATATCGGTATAACTAACTTTCCAAATTTTGTCATATTTATTTACCTTATCAACAGCTGCTGTGCCAGTAGTAGTGTCAAGTGGTCCAGGCCAAAATTCGCTACCACTTTGCCTATATGTTTGAGTAGATTGATATAATTGGTTTGATGCATCAAGACCACCAACCCATAATCCATTAGTAAAATCAGAGTGTTTACCAGATCCTTTTGGGAATTCATAACTCGCTTGCCCATCAAAACCTAAATCCCAATGCATATCTCCACGATTTGCAATCCCAGCTTTTACAGCATTTATATCTAAAAATTTAAAATTATTACTAGTTGTATTTGCAGATCCACTTGTATTAATCACATCATATGTATAATGCAAATTTTTATCAAATTTGCCATAAGCTTTTGGAATACCAGCTCCCAATATTGAAAATACTAGTTTACCAGAATAATTTTTTAAATAGTCACCAGTAATATTATTGGTATTGTTATAATATTGAAATATTTTATTGTCATTTGTAAACTCAATAAAACCAACTGATTGCGTTGAAGAAGTTGAAATAGATGATAAATTTGTTCTAAAACAAATCCCATTATTTAAACCTAAACAAATATCTAATACCTTTTTAGGAATTGAACTTCCATGGATTTCAAATAAAGAATTTAAATTAGTAAAACTTGTTCCATTATACTTTAAAACTCCAACATTAGATGTACCAAGCCATTTATTATTAAGTGCATCTATGAAAACACAATTTATTGCACCAGTAGCAGGCAAAATTGTATTTGTAGTATAAGAAGAAGTTAAGCTTGAGCTAGAATAATTAAATTTAGTTAATCTATTAATACCTCCTAGCCATAAAACAGAACTTGATTCCATTTTTATAGATTTAATAGTGTCATTTGGTAAAGTTCCTGCCGCCACATTGTAGTTTGAAAACCCTACACCATCGTATCGGCTAAGCCCTTTGTTTGTTCCAATATAAAGTAAAGAGCCTACAACTTCAATGCAATTTACTGCATTATCGGGTAAACCAGATGTCATGTCAAAGTTTACAAAACTAGTGCCTGTAAATTTTGTCAAACCTAGTTCAGATCCAATCCAAATATTTCCAGTACCATCTTGTACTATTGAAGTTACAGAGAAGGAATTAAAAGCAGGTATAGAAGTTGATTTATAAAAAGTAGATGTTGTACCATTGTGTTTTAATAAACCTACATTAGTTCCAACTGCCACGTTTGTGTTATATCCAACCCATGTATTTCCCAGATTATCAACCAATAGTGCTGATTCTTTTGTTAATGCTGGAGCAATGCCAGGAGTGGTATAAATTGTAAATCCATTTTGCGCATTAAAGTTTGAAACAATTAGTGCAAATAATAAAGTTTGTAGTAGTTTTTTCATATTGATTGGATTTAAAGGTTAAACATTAGTATTATTTTTAGTTCAAACAAATTTAAATTTATAAAATGGCATTATTACATAAGATTTGTAAGTGGTGGAAATTTTTAAATAAGTGGTAGGATATTTTTTTACATTTTTTAATAAAAATTAGAAAATTTAAAGCGGAAACCTTAACAAAGTTTAACACCCTTATATTAGCGGAAACCCTTACCAATATTAACTTTGTGCAGATTGATAATAAACTCTTATGGTAGTAGATATTAAAGAATTAAATGAACGTATTCAACGCGAAAGCGCATTTGTAGACATTTTAACAAATGAAATGGACAAAGTAATTATTGGACAAAAACACATGGTAGAACGTTTGTTGATTGGATTGTTAGGACAAGGTCATATTCTTCTGGAAGGTGTTCCTGGTTTGGCAAAAACATTAGCCATCAACACGTTATCACAAGCTGTTCAAGGTA
>CALMMX010000021.1 GCA_937868545.1 uncultured Bacteroidota bacterium | reverse complement strand
ATTATCCTTTCTATCAAAACTCCATTTGTTAAAAACCGAAATCCGTTTTTGCAACGTAACATCTGTAAAACCATCGTTATTGTTATCTATTGGAGTATCATAAATAAAACTATTGATGCCTAGCAATGCATTTGCTTTTTTTCCTACTTTAAATTTACCAGCAATATCAGCGTTTATTTCTCCCCATGAGGTGCCAAAAATATCTGCACTAATTAAAGGTGCTGCACTAGGTTTTTTAGTAATTACGTTTATCAATCCACCAACTGCCTCACTGCCATATAAAGTGGATGCAGGACCTTTTACAACTTCAACTCTATCAATTAGAGATTGTGGAATACCACTTAATCCATATACTGTTGAAAGACCACTTACCAATGGCATTCCATCAATTAAAATCATGGTGTAAGGACCTTCTAACCCGTTAATGTGTATATCGCCTGTACTGCAAATATTACAATTTAATTGTGGTCGCACTCCATTAATATTTTGTAAACCATCAAATAAACTAGGAGTGGGGTTCGATTTAAAAAAACAAGAGGTATAAACTTCTATTGGTACGGGACTTTCCAGTTTGCTTGTTTCTTTTAATGTACCACTAATTACAACTTCATCTAAACTCTTACCCGACTCTAATAAACTTAAGTTTACTTTAATATCTGTATTAGCTTCATTTATAACAATTGTTTTTCTCGCACTTTCAAAACCAATAACAGAAGCTAACAGTTCGTAGGTCCCATAAGGAATTGATGTGATTTTATAATATCCTTTATCGCTAGTAGTAGTTCCAAATGTGGTACTATTTAATGCTACACTTACAAATTCTAAAGTTGTGCCATTAGCTTTTATATAGCCACTTACCGAACCAGTTTGAGCTTTTACTGTAATACTTACATGTAATATTAAAAAAAATAATATAAAATATTTATGATTCATACACATACATATAATTCAAAATTAAGGTATATTTATAAAATAAAAATAGGGTAACCTAATTTAATAAAATACAATGAATAATATAACCGACGATAACTACCTAAAAGCTATATATCACATACATTATAGCGAAAATGAAAAAATAGTTACACCTACTTTGGTGGCAAATGAATTACTAATAAAATCGCCAAGTGTTTTAGAAAAAATAAAGGGCTTAGTGAATAAAAAATATGTAAAATATGATAAACATAACGGTATTTTGCTAACAAAGTTAGGTAAAGATATTGCAGTAAATGTAGTACGGCGTCATAGAATTTGGGAAACATATTTAAACAAACATTTAGGTTTTAGTTGGAGCGAAGTACATGAGGTTGCGGAAGATTTAGAACATGTTAGAAATGAAAAATTAATTGATAAGATTTATGAAGTTTTAGGAAGTCCTGAATTTGATCCGCATGGCGATCCAATACCAAATAAGCAAGGTGTATTTCCTAAAAGTGATAGAAGGCATTTAAGTAACAGTAAAGTGGGATGCAAACTAACTATAGTTGGCGTAACAGAGCACTCAGATGCTTTTTTAAAATACCTTACACAAATTAACTTAACACTAAACGATAAAATTACAGTTGTGGATATCATTGAATTTGACGGCAGTATATCTATTAAAAACAAACAACTTAAAGAAATTAATGTGTCAAAGGTAATTGCCGATAAGATTATGGTACGCTGTCAAAAAATAAATTGTTTATGTAAGTTATAATATAAACTTTTATTAAATTAAAAAAGAGTTTATATAATGAATTTCATTTTTTAGATTGCGTATAATTATATTACTTTTACAAAAAATAATAATTATGGCGTCATTAATCATTTTTAGACACGGACAAAGTGTTTGGAATTTAGAAAACAAATTTACTGGTTGGGTAGATGTTGAATTAACAGAAAAAGGCAAACAGGAAGCAATTAATGCTGGAGAAAAATTAAAACCTTTTCATTTTGATTATGCTTTTGCTTCTGATTTAAAAAGAGCACAAATTACATTATCACTAGCATTAGAAGTAGCAGGTAAAACCGTACCTACAACATACAATAAAGCATTAAATGAACGCATGTATGGCGATTTACAAGGCTTAGATAAAACAGAAACCGCAAAAAAATACGGTGATGAACAAGTTAAAATTTGGAGAAGAAGTTTTGATATTCCACCTCCAAATGGCGAAAGTTTAAAAGATACTGCTGATAGAGTAATACCATATTACAAAGCAGAAATAGAACCTAAATTAAAAGCTGGAAAAAATGTGGTAGTTGCAGCTCATGGCAATAGCTTAAGAGCATTAATTATGTATTTAGAAAACATGACTCCTAAACAAATTTTAGAATTTGAAATTGGCACCGCACAACCTCGTTTATATGAACTAGATTCGGATTTAAAGGTTTTAAAAGCTGAAAATTTATAAGACTATGAGTCAACAATTTGTAAATAATAATAGTAAAATTATAGCTATTGATTTTGATGGCACTATTGTAGAGCACGATTATCCAAAAATTGGTAAGGAAATGATGTTTGCATTTGCTACAATTAAAGAGCTTCAAAAAAAAGGACATAAACTAATTTTATTTACCTACAGAACTGGTTCTTTATTGCAAGAAGCTGTAGATTACTGTAAACAAAATGGTGTAGAATTTTATGCTGTAAATAACAATTACCCCGAAGAAACACCTAATGATAATTTACCTCGTAAATTAAATGCCGATATTTTTATTGATGATAGAAATGTTGGCGGTTTTTTAGGATGGAGCGCTGTTTGGCAAATACTTCACCCAGAAGGTGGAGAATTTAATCATATGGTGAAAAACCCAGAAGCTCACGCTAATTACAAACAAGAAAAATCGTTTTTACAAAAACTGTTTGGAAAAAATAATTAATTATGATACTACTTAAAACCCGCGAAGAAATAGAATTAATGCGTGAATCGGCACTGAGTGTATCACGTACTTTAGGTATTATAGCTAAAGAAATTAAACCAGGTGTTACAACCTTGGATTTAGATAAACTAGCCGAAACTTACATTAGAGATAATGGTGGAACTCCTTTATTTAAAGGAATGTATGGCTTCCCGAATACCTTATGTATGTCGTTAAACGAATCGGTAGTTCATGGTATTCCCAATAGCAAACCCTTGCAAGAAGGCGATATTATTTCGGTTGATTGTGGTGTTTTAAAAAACGGATATTGTGGCGACCACGCTTATACATTTTCGGTTGGAGAAATTAAACCAGAAGTGCAAAAGTTGTTAGATGTAACTCTAGAATGCTTGTACATTGGTATTGAACAGTTTAAAACAGGTAACAGAATTGGAGACATTGGTTTTGCCATACAACAACATGCTGAAAAAAATGGATACGGTGTGGTAAGAGAACTTTGTGGGCATGGATTAGGTAAAAAATTACATGAAGACCCAGAAGTGCCAAATTATGGCAAAAGAGGTGATGGACCAAAAATTAAAGATGGGATGGTAATTGCCATTGAACCAATGATTAACATGGGAACTCGTAATATTAAACAACTTAAAGATGGTTGGACAATTTTAACTGCCGATGGAAAACCTTCTGCCCATTTTGAACATGATGTAGCCCTAATTGATGGCAAGCCAGAAATTTTATCTACTTTTAAGTATGTAGAAGAGGCATTGCAAGCAAAAAAGTAGAAAAATGTGTAAAAAACGCTGAAATTATAATTTGGCAAATTCAATAAAAAGTATTTACTTGCATTAGATTTAAGCAAATAACAAATCAAATATGACGATGAATATTACAAATTTTAAGTTAAACACTAAAGTTGTTTTTTTAGGTTTAGCATCTTTACTAATTTATTCTTGTGGAGATCCTAAAAAAGAAACAGAAACTACTGACGAATTACCTGATACTGATACAGTTAAAGCTGTAGCATTAAATGTTGGTGGCGAGTTATTTTCAGTTCCATCTCCAATGCAAACTGCCTTATTAATTCAAAAATCGGGAGTTGCTTATGATAAAACTATTTTAAATGCTGGAAATAAAAGTGGCCAATATGCTTCTGATTTCTCTAAATCTTTAAATTTAGGTATTTATGGTGCAGATTTAGGTTATGTAAGTATGTATAACCAAACACAAGATGCTTTAGGGTATTTAGGTGCGGTTAAAACATTAGCTGATAAACTTGGAGTTTCTGCAGCATTTGACCAACAAACTATGAAACGTATACAGGATAATATTTCTGTAAAAGATAGTATGTTAATGTTAGTGGGTGTTGCTTACCGTGCAAGTGATGCTTATTTAAAAACAAACAAACGTACACAAATTAGTAGTTTAATATTAGCAGGTGGTTGGATTGAAGGTATGCATTTTTCAATGCAAGCGTATAACAAAAAACCAACCGACGAAATTAAATTCCGTATTGCTGAGCAAAAACAAGCTTTAGGAAGTATTATTAAATTAATTTCTTCTCATAACATGCCTGATGCAACTGATTTAATGAAAGATTTAGAAAGTTTATCTAAAGTATACGAAAACGTAACATCTAAATATACTTACGTTGAACCTACTACTGATGAGGCTAAGAAAATCACTTACATTAACAGTACTACAGAAATTACAATTAATAAAGAACAATTAGACAAAATAGCTCAAATTGTAGCTACAATGCGCGAAAAAATTGTTAATTCTAAATCATAATTAAACATACACTATAAATGATGAAAAAAAATATAAATAAAGCATTATTAGTTTTAGCTATTGTTGGGTTAAGTAATGTAGCAAAAGCACAATGTGATTCAATTGCTAATTTGTGTTCTAAACACATTATTGCTCAGTTTATTTCTGATGGACAATCTTACCGTTCGTTATTATTAAACTCTGAAGAAACAGCAGAATTCCACACAACATTTTTTGGAGAAACTACTTACCGTTTAGCTGCTTGCAGTGGTAAAACAGATGGTAATTTAATTTTTTCTATTAGTGACCAAGAAGGGCACGTATTATTTACTAATAAAAACCATGCAAATGCGCCTTATTGGGATTTTAAAGTAAAATCTACATTAGAGTGTACAATTAATGCTCAAATAGATCCAAGCAAAAATGCGGGTTCTGGATGTGCAGTAATTTTAATTGGATTTAAACAGAAATAAAAATTTTGTAACAACAAAAAAGCCCTCTATGAAAATTTTATAGAGGGCTTTTTATTTAATTAATAATTACCTTTTACACCACATGCACCATGTGTGGGTCGGTGTAATCATTTTTACCTGAACTTGTAATTACTGCAACTCTAAACCAATACTTTGTGCCAGTAGTTAAGGCAGTAACAGTTGTTTTGCTTTTAACTGTAATTTCTAGTTGAGTCCATGTACCAATTGGGTCTGTGCTCATTTCCCAAACATAGGCTGCAGTACCATACGAATTTATTTCTAAATCAACAGTTCCACTCATTTTACCTTGTTTAGCATTAAAGGTTTTAGCATCGCGTACAATTGGTTTCTTTATGCTAAAACCACTGCTAAGGGCTGTTGCTTCATTATTATTACTAATAAATTCTACATTAGCAGCAAGTAAACGAAGTAAACGTTTTACTTCTTTTGATGCAGCGCGTAAATTGCTGGTAGTAACTTTATCTCCTGGTTTTTGGGCAAGTAATGCCACATTTAAATTAGTATTGGCAGTAAGTAAATTACTTAATACAGCACTTGTTGATGAAAATACAGTACTACCAGAAGTACTTGTATGTATGTTTTGTGAATAAATTACCAAGTCGGCATCACTCATGTCTCTTGGAACTGCAATTATTTTAACGGTTTCCATGATGTTTAAATTTTTAAATTGATTTTTTATTATGGTAAAAATCTGTTGAGTAAACAAGTTAGACTTTTAAGACACTTGTTAAGTTACGTTTTCGGGTAGCTATGATTAGTAACTTGTGTTGGTTTTTGGTTTAATAACGATGCTAGTATTATTTTGGTACATGGCTTAACATCCTTTAACAATACAGCATAAAACACAGTATAGATACAACTAATCAATATAACTATTGGGGCTAACTCTATAGCGAACTAGGTTACCGCTATAGCGAAAGCCCTTAACTCTATAGCGACGATGGCAATCTCTATAGCGAAAGGGGTAATCTCTATAGCGAACTAGGTTGCCGCTATAGAAAAAAATAAATTACGATAGCGAACTAGGTTACCGCTATAGCGAAAGCCCTTAACTCTGTTGCGACGATGGCAATCTCTATAGCGAAAGGGGTAATCTCTATAGCGAACTAGGTTACCGCTATAGAAAAAAATAAATTACGATAGTGAACTGGGTTACCGCTATAGCGAAAGCCCTTAACTCTGTTGCGACGATGGCAATCTCTATAGCGAACTATGTAAACGCTATAGAAAAAAATAAATTACTATAGTGAACTGGGTTACCGCTATAGCGAAAGCCCTTAACTCAATTGCGATTTGGGTAATCTCTATAGCGAGTTATGTCCATACTTTAGAAAAAAATGTTTAATTGCAGATTCAGTACATCAGTATACAAAGATTGTATAGGAAAGTGCAGAGCCACATCATTTAGCCCATTTGATGATTTGTAAATTTAAAATGCAATGGTTACATTTGAAATATAACCTATTTTATGAGGCTTATCTAACAAGTGAAGTGTGGGTAAACCCCACGAAGTGAGGGATATAAGTAAGTTACCTGCCATTTCACCGAACCACAGTATAGACAGACAATATGTTTCACTTTGACAAAAACTTCGGACTTTTTATTGGGCAATTGACTGACAATAAATATCACAAACATTACGCTTTGCAAATAAGTGTTGCGTCAAAATCAAATTTAATACTTTCTGTAAAAAATCACTCGGACAATTATGGTAAAGCCTTTTTCATAGGTTCAAGATTTGAACATAAATTAATCTGTGACACTAACCAATTAACCATTCTCGTAAATCCATTAAGTGCAATTGGACACCAATTGTATTTAAAATATGGTAAATCAAGCCATTCAGCTCTAAACGACTACTTATCGCACGAACTGATTGAAGTTCTTATTAAATTTGAGAGCCGTGAAATAACATTTGAAAACCTATGTATTCTAACTTTTCAAATTCTGACAAAATATAAATGTAATTGTGAATTGGATAATCATTTGCAAGACGACAGAATTATCAAGGCTTTTGAGTTTATAGACAAGAATTTTGAAAAAGTATTAAGTTTAGAAGAAGTTGCCGAACATTGCTATTTATCGCCAACTCGTTTTTTGCACTTGTTTAAAGAGAAAACAAATCTAAATTTTAGAAGGTATCAACTATGGAACAAGTTAGTAAAGTCATTACCATACCTAACTGAAAACTCAATCACAGATACGGCTTATACATTTGGTTTTTCTGACAGTTCGCATTACACGAGAACATTTATTGAAACTTTTGGAGTAACACCAAAATTCTTAATACCCAAAAGTTAGCCAGTTTATACAATTCTAAGTTTGAAATACTTCGCAATTTTGCATTGTAATTAAATCAATAAAAAGATGCGAAGTATATTATTCATTTTGCTTTTGACTGCACAAGTAAAAGCATTTTCACAATCAAATTTAAAAAGTATGAACAACTATTTAAAAGAAACGCCAATTTTAAACTTTTCGGACAGTTCGATTCAGTCGTTAGTAAAAAGTAAAAATTGGTTAACAATGGACACAATTGAATGTGTAAAGTCAATCTACAACTTCGTTAGAGATGATATTAAATTTGGCTACAATTTGTCTGATGACATTACAGCAACACAAATACTGCAAGATGGTTACGGGCAGTGTAACACAAAAGCAACTTTGTTAATGGCACTTCTACGAGCAACAGGAATACCAAACAGAATTCACGGTTTCACTATTGACAAAGCATTGCAAAAAGGAGCAATTACAGGAATTTGGTATAAACTTTCGCCTAAAAATATTGTTCATAGTTGGGTAGAAATCTATGTGAATAACAATTGGTATTTTCTTGAAGGTGTAATTCTTGACAAAGAATATTTAACCAAATTGCAAAACAAGAACAAAGATTGTAAAACTACTTTTTGCGGATATGGTGCTTATACGGACAATTTTGCAAATCCACCTATTGATTGGAATTTGAACAATACTTACATTCAAGACAAAGGCATAAATCAAGACTTTGGACTATTCGACACACCAGATGAATTTTACGCTAAACACCAGCAAAAACTTGGAGTATTTAAGAAATTTATTTTTCGTAATATTGTAAGGCAAAAAATGAATAGAAACGTTGAACGAATAAGAAACGGCAGGTAACAGGGGTTTTGCAAAAAAGCGGGTTCAGTGCTAAATTGAACATTCGGAATTCTAATGAACATTTGTGCTAAAACGAACATTTGTGCTTCTAATTCCGCTTCTTCGCAAAGCCCCAAAACGTTAGTGGCAACCGTATGACGACAGAAAAATCAAACTTTACCTTCAGACACAAAACTTCATTTAGACCTCACTAAACTCGGTAGACCTGCGTGCAGAAACCGAACAGTTTTATCGGCTTGACAAAGCCGTTTTTGCTATCCCATAATTTAGCACATTTGTTTTTGCAAAAGGCAGGCAAAAACCAAATAAGCTAAATTATCCCTCCCTCAAAAAAGGTGTGCTTTCAGCACTTTATTTGCGCGTATGCTTGCCGCAACAAAAGGCGCGCCACAGGCGTATGGTATTTATCATGTAAGATTTTAATAGTTTAATGTTATTTCCAAGTTAATTACATATATTTTCTAACCTTCTATTTTTATTAGAAATTATTTGCTAATATTATATATGTAAATAAAATTCTTAAAAGTATTGTCTAATAATAACATGAAAATAAAATTCTTAAAAGCCTTTAATGGTGATTCAATTCTGTTATCATTTAAAGATGATAAAAAAAAAGAAAAAAACATTTTAATAGACGGAGGAGTAAGTCAAACATATAAAACAGACAAAGGACCAAAAGGTAAAGCGATATTTGGCGAATTAAAAACAACAATTGATAATATAAGGGAAAACAATTTAATTATTGATCTGCTTATAATAACGCACATTGATGATGATCATATTGATGGCATCCTTAAATGGTTTAATGAAGATAAAGAAGCTTATAAATTAATAAAAGAAGTATGGTTTAACTCTGGAGCATTAATAGCAGAGTATTTGGAAAAAAAAGAAAATGAAGCCTTAGATCTTTATATTAAAAAGAAAAAAGAAAAAAAAACGAGTATAAAGCAAGGCATTGAATTTGGGAAATACATACATGATAATGGGATATGGAAACGAAAAATTATAACTCAAGGTAGTGTTTATAAAAGATATGGATTAGAATTTAAAATACTATCTCCAAATAAAACGAAATTAGACATTCTTTTGAAAAATTGGGTAAAAAAAGATCCGAAATTAAAAACAAGTAAGAAATCTAACGATTATAAAAAATCAATAGTGAATCATATTAAAGATTATAAATTTATAGAAGACAATGCATATCCTAACGGTAGTTCAATTGCATTTATTTTAAAACACAAAAAGGAGAATTTTTTATTCTTAGGAGATTCGCATCCTTCCGTAATTGTTGAAGGATTGAAAATTTTTAAATACTCAGAAAAAAAACCAATTAAAGCAAAGTATGTTAAACTATCTCATCATGGTAGTAGTGGTAATACAAGTCCAGAATTACTAAGCTATATAAAATCTAATAAATATATTATTAGTACTAATGGGGCAACGCATCAACATCCACATAAACAACTTTTGTCAAGTATAATTAATTCTAACAAAAACTGTGTTTTTTACTTTAACTATAAAGAACGCATGAATATGATATTCTCATCAAAAGATAAAACTAATTTCCCGAACTTTAAAACAATGTCCATTAAAGAGCCCTTGAAATAAAATTATGACTCAAGATAAAATTAAAAATTATATCGTTTGTATTAATGGAGGAAGCGGTGTTATTTTTCAACCTATGGATGAAGAATTTTCATATATATTAACTGCAACACATGTATTTGACGATATTAAAGATTATAAAAATAAAGTCGAAATGTACTTTTATAATGAGTCAAACAATGAATTTGAATTATATCCTAAATTTAAACTAATAAAAGGTGAAAATTATTTCCCACATCCTAATACTGATGTTGATATTTCAATTCTGAAAATTAACCGCATAAATAATGAGAATAAACTTATTATCAGTTCAGATTTTGACAATAAAGGTGACTACTCATTAATAGGATTCCCAGGTATTAGAAGAGAAAAGAAAAAGAATAAAATTGATTGGATCAGCGATGAAAAAATAGAAAGATTCACTTTAAGTAAAACTAATGATAAAAGAGAAGCTGAGTTTAATAAAGCTTATACTTATGAAGAAATTGAAGGGCATTCTGGCGGCGGCATTTTTAAATATGACGGGGAATATGTTCATTTAATAGGCATTGAGAACAAGATTCCAGTCGAAGGACAAACTCAAGCAAGAATAGAATTTACACCCATAGTGTCTTTCAAAAAAATCACAGACGATTCAAAAGGCTTTTTAGAGGACATGTTACCATTCTATATGAAAAACTTTTCATTCCTCAAGGAAGATGTATTTCAATTGCCAGTAGATTTAATTACTAAAGATACAATAAACAAAATAACAAATGTATTAAAAGCAAAAACAAAGGAAATAATTGAAAGTGATTATACGCCTAATTGCATAAAAGATTTTCTTGGCGACAACCAATTACTAATTAGTGGTCAATCGCAAGAATTAATTTATGAAAGTATTTTATGGTGTAAATGGCTAGAATTAATTACCATTTATAGCATTGCAAAAGAAAAAAAATGTACAAAATCGGAATTTGAAAAAATATTTAGTGAAATTAGGTTATTGCACTCAAATACAAATAGTGATTTTTGGATGGAGCATTTAGAAGATATTTCAAAAACAAATTTTGGCAATCTATCAAAAGATGGAATTGTAATTGTTTCATCTAAAGGACTACCTCATAAGGATCATTATGTATTAAGCAAAGATTCTATTCCTGATATTGACAGAATTAGATCTAATTTTGAATCTGAAAATATTGAAATTCCATACGGTAAAGAAGAAATTAATGTTGCTAATGCCACAAATTTCCCATATGATAAATACAAATTTGTTCATATAGAATATTTTAAACAAAAATTATTGGTAGATAATTATAAAGAATATACAAATAAGAATTTTACGGATATTCTTAAACACTTAAAGGAAAAATATGAAGAAATCATTAAATAATGAAATATTGATAGAAATTTTCAATAGAGATTTTCAAAATGTAGAATTTGAATATATTGAATCTGATTTTGGAGGTAAAATACATTGTTTTTTCATGAGATTCACAAATGAAGATGATATGTCATATGCGTGGAATAAAATATCCAATGCTATAGCCGTATATTTTCAATCAGTCCAACCAGACGAGTTTTCAAAATGGAATATATATCTATTCTATTTGTCGAGTGAAGTAATTAAGAAAGAACTAAAATATAAAATTGAAAATAACACTTTTTCAAGCAGGAAAATTGTTTTAGATGATTGTAAATTGAAAATGACAAATGAAAATCTGATGAAAATTGTGTCAGATAAAATAATTGGTTCTAGTATTAAAAATATAACGCCAATTAAACAAACAAAAGAAGAATATAAATCTAATTCCTCCATATGGGAAATAATAACTGAAATTGACTTAAAATCTGGTAAAGGAAATGTAATTATTACTGGAGAACAGCTGGAAAAAATTCAAAAAAAACTATCAAATGAAATTTAAGAAAGTAGAACTACAGGCCTTTAGAGCCTATGAAGATAAAAAAGATGGTACATTTGATTTTTTATTGCCAGATGGTGAATGTGCCAATTTCATTTCAATATTTGCCCCTAATGGATTCGGCAAAACCTCTTTTTATGATGGAGTAGAATGGGCGATTACTAACAACATTAACAGGTTTTTACGGAGGGAAAAAGAAAATAAAGGAAGTGCACAGGCAGAGAGAGAGATGTTAGCGTCTGGAGGTAAAAAAGTCAAACAATTTATCTTAAGAAATAGAAATGCAAGTTCAGAAATTGAAGGATTAGTAAATGTTTATACTACAAAAGAAGATTTTAAAAGGAAAATACCAGTTGTAAAAAGAATTGGTTCATCTGATTATCATTTTGATTCAAATGAAACAGACAAGTCAAAGAGATATTTTTTGGATGTTATTTTGACGCAAGAATGGATTGATGCGTTTATAAAGGAAGAAAATGGTGAAGAAAGATACAATAAGTTCATCAAATATTTCGCTGATAGCAAAATGGACACCTATTACAATAACATTGTATTGTTAATAAAGGAAAATGATAAAAAAATTTCTGATCTAAATATTAAACTAGGAGAATATCAATTACAACTTCGATTAGATATTGACGAAAAATTATTAATTAATGTTAACCTACATATCAAAGATTTAAATTCAAAAGGTGAAAAGATAAGGCTAATTGATGTTGGTTTTACAGATTTGGATTTTGTTCAGATAAGTAAAAACATTTCTGATAGGTTAATTGAATTAAATAATAAAAAAATTGAATTAAAGGAAAATCTCGATTTGCTTATTACTCAAGAAGCAAAAATAGAAAATTACTTGTCCTCAAAAATTGAATTAAAATTATGTGAGCAAAAACTATCAGAATTAAAAGCAATCGATAAAAGAATTATTGATTGGATGAATTTAAAAAATGCTTCCACTAATTTAAATGAAGCTCAAGCTAAGTATATCAAAACAAAAGATGAGTTACTTTTAATCATTACAATGCTTCCAGCATATAAATTAGTTGATTTGGAAGTAAAAGATAAAAAAGCACAACTTCTAAAAAACAAAAGTTCAATAGTTACAAAAGAAAAATCACTTAATTTAATAAACGATGACGTTATAAATATTAGCAATAAAATCGCAAACATACAATTTCAAGTTTCTTCTTGTCAAAATAAAATACAAGAAGCGCCTTCAATATACATTGAAGGCGAAAAACTTAACAAACAATTAACTGATCTTAAAAAAGAGCTTTCCGATAAAGACAAATTATTAAAATCTGGGAATAATATTTCAATTGAAATTGAAAATCAAATTAAAGAATTAGAGGAAATACAAAAGAACATATCTAATAATCCTACTAACCTATTTCAATATAGTCAAAGACCCGAATACAAGGAATTTATAAGCAAAATTGAAGACAAAATCGTAGATATTGAATTTAATACAAAAATTCAAATTGAAAATGAAAGACAAGCAGATGAAGCTAAGATATTAAATTTGGAGATATCAAAATTGATTTCTTTGGGCGGCGAAATTATCAATTCCAATAAAAGCAATTCGTGTCCTTTGTGTACTCATAAATACGATTCCTATACTCAACTATTAGACAATATAACAGCAAATAAAGCTTTATCTAATACACAAAAAACTCTAATACAGGCTAAGAATGATTTGAAGGTGAAATTCGGAAAATTGAATTCCGAGCTGTTAGAATTAAAGAACAGCTTTATTTTGTTTGTTGAAAAAGAAAAAATCGCCCCAGTAGAAAGATTGCAAAAACTAAAAAATGAAACAAAAATAATTGCCGATAATAGAAAGCAAATAATTTTAAAAATAGAGTCAATTCAAGAAGAATTAAATCTTCATTTAATTAAAACACAAGGCTTAAATAATTCAGAATATATAAATAGATTTTCTACCGAATTGGCAAAACTTGTAATTGAAATGCAAGAATGCAATAAAGTACTAAAAGAAAAGTCAGATCAAAAATTGATTGAAGCCGAAAGTTTGTCAAGCTTAAATAAAACGACAAAGTCACTTTCTGATTCAATTGAAAATTTATTGAAAAATGACATTTATAAAATTGTTAAAGATTTTTGTAAAAATAATTTAATAGAAGAATTTTCCGAAGATCGAATTAACAAAATGTTAACGACAATTTTAAAAACAATTGAAGATGGTAAATTAAGTATTGATTCTAAAAATCAAGAAATATTAGTTATAGAAAAACTCCTTGTTAATGTTGATGAAAAGTCTTTAAAAAACGAAATAATTAAGAATGAGAATCTTATAGAGAGCTTGAAAAACCAAATTGCTCTATTCAATATATTCTTATTAAATACTTTGAAAGTAAGTTCGGACACTGATAATAAGGGTGATCTGGAGAAACTGTTTTCAAAAATTAAATTAGACATTTCGAAAGAAACAAATGAAATCAATGCTTTGTTTCAGAATTTTCAAAAACTAAATGAATATAAAAGTGCAATTAAACCATTTCTTGATCAAATAATATTAAAAGAAAACATAAAAAAAGTTGAGCAATCTATAACATTTAATAAGAATGTAGTGGGGCCTGAATTATATAAAGAAAAAGACAAAGTCTCAGAATTTATTCACAAACAAGTTGAATCCTATTTTCATGAAGACCTAATTAATGAACTATATTCAAAAATAGACCCTCATCCTGAATATAAAAAAATCAAATTTAAATGTGATTTTTCTGATGGCGAACCTAGACTTGATGTATTTGTAAACGATATAAACGGCAAACATCCGATTTCACCAAATCTATATTTTAGTGCAGCGCAGCTAAATGTATTGAGTTTGAGTATTTTTTTAGCAAAAGCATTACATGCAACTGATTATGATGGTAAACCTGTAAATTGCATATTTCTAGACGATCCTATTCAAGCTATGGATAGTATAAATATATTATCTACGATAGATTTACTTAGAAGCTTAGTAGCAAAAGGAAAACAAATTATTTTATCTACACATGATGAAAATTTTCATTCATTATTACAGAAAAAAATTCCTACTGGTCTATTTAAGTCTAAATATTTAGAACTTGAATCTTTCGGAAAAGTTAAACAATAAAAAATTAACTACCACTTATTCTCAAAAACTAGCCACTTACAAAGTGGCTTTTTTGTTTTAACATTCCTTTACAATTGTCGTGTACTAATTGGCACAATAGTTCGTTATTCCCAAAGTAATAAACAAAAATAATATGCCACCTAAACAATGTTAAGTACCCGAACTCTTTTTCTTCCTTGCTCATTTTCTTAAAGAAAAACTGAACATCGAAAATTAAATTCAAATTTTAAAACTTAATATTATGAGTACCTATTATGAAACAGGACATTCAAAAAATGTCGCAAACCTAGAAGATTTAATCTCTTATTGCGTTGGTTACTGAGCAATTTAAAATTAATCTAAAAAATAGAGACTTATCAAATCCTATAACCTACCCTTTACTATTTCATCAACTATAGATGGATCAAGCAAAGTAGAGGTATCACCTAAATTAGTAATATCACCTTCGGCAACTTTACGCAAAATACGACGCATGATTTTTCCACTGCGTGTTTTAGGCAAACCACTCACAATTTGTATTTTATCAGGTTTGGCAATGGCACCAATAATTTTTGTTACTTCTGCTAAAATTTCTTTACGCAACGAATCATGATTTTTTGTTGTAGAAGGAGCTATAACATAAGCATAAATACCTTGTCCTTTGATATCG
>CALMMX010000020.1 GCA_937868545.1 uncultured Bacteroidota bacterium | reverse complement strand
ATGATTGACGCTTTTAACATATATGATAAAATGGAGAGGAATAATATTCTTCTCTCGTTTAAAGGTGATATCACTTCTGAACTGTTAACTTCTATACTTCAAATTATGGAGAATAAAATGGATAATATGCAGGAGGCTCCAAAAACTAAGAAAAAAGTTTATAATGTGCTAGTTGAATGTTTGCAGAACCTTTACCATCATATGGATGATGCTACTGATGAATATGGTGATAAAAATAGAAATGCCATATTTATGATAGCTAAAAATGAGGGGGCGTATAACATTATTACTGGTAATTACATATTAAAAGAAAACATATACGGTCTTAAATCTAGATTGGATGAAGTAAATACCCTTTCTAAAGAGCAGTTAAAAGATTACTATAAATCTGTCCTAAATAATGGCGAAATGTCGTTAAAAGGAGGGGGTGGATTAGGTATGATTGACATAGCTCGAAAAACTGGGGAAAAATTAGAATATAATTTTTTGGAAATTGACAATAAAGTTTCGTTCTTTACACTTATTATAAAAGTTACACAACCACAATTAATATAAAACAATAAAGTTACCATGGAAAAATACGCAATTGAAGGCACACCAAAAACACCAACTATCTCTTTTGATATCCAAGGAGGAATTCTAGAAATTAAAGGTCGTTCAATTCCTGAAAATTCAATTGAATTTTACAAGCCTTTAATAGATGCTCTTGATAAATATTCAACTGCTGCTAAACCAGCTACTACAGTTAATATTCAATTAGAATATTTTAATACGAGTTCATCAAAATGTATATTAGATGTATTTAAAAAATTAGAATCAATTCATAAAGGAGGAAGTGTAGTTACAATTAACTGGCATTATGAAGAAGATGATGAGGATATGTTAGAAGCAGGAGAAGATTACCAAGCAATTATTAATGTGCCATTTAAAATGGTTCAAGTTGCTGAATAATTTTTATTCTTTTTAATATTTTAAACCCCGAAATATCGGGGTTTTTTTATGCATTTTATGGCAATTTATATTAACTTTGCCCATCTAAAAAAAGAGAATTATTTATGTCAAAAATTACAGATTTACTTGGCTCAAGTGCAGATAGTTTATTAAACCACACTTGCAATACTATTTCTAAAGAAAGTATTGTTATTCCTAACGCAAATTTTATTGATCAAACTTTTGCATACAGCAACCGTAATCCTCAGGTATTACGTAGTTTACAACAATTATATGGAAATGGCAGATTGGCAAATACAGGCTATATGAGCATTTTACCTGTAGATCAAGGTATTGAGCACAGCGCTGGCGCATCATTTGCTCCTAATCCAATTTATTTTGACAGTGAAAATATTGTGAAATTAGGCCTAGAAGGTGGCTGTAACGCAGTAGCATCAACTTATGGAGTACTTGCCTCAGTTGCCCGTAAATATGCTCATAAAATACCTTTTATAGTTAAAATTAATCATAACGAATTTTTATCCTACCCTGATAAATTTGACCAAATAATGTTTGGAACAATTGAAGATGCTTGGAACATGGGAGCTGTAGCAGTTGGTGCAACAATTTATTTCGGTTCAGCTGAATCTAACCGTCAAATTATTGAAGTTGCAAAAGCATTTGAAAAAGCTCACCAACTTGGTATGGCTACTATTTTATGGTGCTATACACGAAACAGTGCATTTAAAAAAGATGGCGTTGATTACCATACTGCTGTTGATTTATCTGCACAAGCAAACCATTTAGGTGTAACAATTCAAGCAGATATTATTAAACAAAAAATGTCTGACAAAAATGGTGGATATACTGCAATTGGACATGGTAAAACTCATCCAAAAGTGTATTCTGAATTAACTACAGACCATCCTATAGACTTATGCCGTTACCAAGTAGCTAACTGCTATATGGGTAAAATTGGTTTAATAAATAGTGGTGGCGAAAGTAAAGGCGCATCAGATTTAGCTGAAGCAGTTACTACTGCTGTAATTAATAAACGTGGTGGTGGCCAAGGATTAATTTCTGGAAGAAAAGCATTTCAAAAGCCATTAAAAGAAGGTATTGAATTATTAAACACTATACAAGATGTTTATTTAGATAAAACAATAACAGTAGCATAATTAATTGGTGAAATTGATGATTAGAGAATAAAAAAAATTCTACTTAAATTCATTAATTCATCGACTTTATAATTAAATAATTAAAAAAATGGGTTGGTTTAGACGATTAAAAGAAGGGATTACCACTACAACAACAGAGAAAAGAGAGACTCCAGAAGGGTTGTGGTACAAGTGTCCATCTTGTAAAAAAATTCATACAGCGCAAGAACATAAAGCTAATAAGCATGTTTGCAAAGATTGCAATCATCATGAAAGAATAAGTAGTACTGAGTATTTTGAAATAATTTTTGATGACAACCAATTTACTGAATTGCATGAAAATTTAGTAAGTGGAGATCCATTACATTTTACCGATACAAAAAAATACACAGACAGATTAACTGATACAATTAAGAAAACTGGGTTAAAAGATGCTTTAAGAAGCGGTTTTGGGAAAGTGAATGGCCACGATTTAGTGGTTTGTTGTATGGACTTTGGATTTATTGGAGGTTCAATGGGAAGTGTAGTTGGTGAAAAAATTTCTCGTTCAATTGATTTTTGTTTAAAAACAAAAACTCCTTTACTTATTATTTCAAAATCGGGTGGTGCACGTATGATGGAAGCCGCATTTTCGTTAATGCAAATGGCTAAAACTTCTGCAAAATTATCGATGATGGATAAGGCGGGGATTCCATATATTTCTTTGTGTACAGACCCTACAACAGGTGGTGTAACTGCTAGTTATGCAATGTTAGGAGATTTAAATATTTCTGAACCTGGAGCATTAATTGGATTTGCAGGACCACGTGTAGTGAAAGAAACTATAGGTAAAGATTTACCAAAAGGCTTTCAAACTGCTGAATTTGTTTTAGAGCATGGATTCTTAGATAAAATCATTCCACGAACAGAATTAAAAGAAAAACTATCTACGTTTTTACGAATGTTTAAAAATTAAGAAACTTAAATAGAAATTTCGAATTTCATTTTTATTTAAAACTTGAACTTATTTAAAAAAAGTTCAAGTTTTTTTGTTTACTAAGTTTAAACAAGGTTAGCATAATAATTCATATTCTTTTTGAACAAAATCCGCTAATTCTTTAATGTATTCTGAAGAAAAATCAAATTTAATACCAGCTGTTTTATAAATTTCAGGAATTATTTTAGTATAACCTAAGGCTAATGAATTTTTATAATCTTGCAAAGCCTTGTTAGGATTTAATTTATAATTACGCCATACCGCAATTGCACCAAGCTGTGCCATACCGTATTCAATATAATAAAATGGCACTTCAAATAAATGAAGTTGAGTTTGCCAAGATCGTTTCAAATTATCTGTTAAACCATCCATGTTTATTATCCCTGTTCCGAATTCGTTACATAATAGTAACCAATAGGCATTTCTTTCATCAACAGAATGTAGAGGATTTGTGTAAATCCAATGTTGAAATTTATCAATCATTGCAATCCAAGGAAGTCCTTTTAATACACTTTCTAATTGTTCTTTTTTAGCACGTTTAAATCATCTTCATTCTCAAAAAAAGCATTCCAATGCTCCATGCTAATTAATTCCATACTCATACTGGCGAGTTCTGCCACTTCGCTAGGAGCATTTTATATTCCGATAAAGCTAAGTTAGCTGTTAAAAAAGAATGAACCGCATGTCCACCCTCATGCAACATGGTAACCATATCTCTGTGTAAACCAACAGAATTCATAAAAATAAAAGGCACATCAGTTTCCATTAACGGGTAATTATAACCACCAGGGGCTTTGCCAATCCTTGAATCCAAATCCAAACGATTCATTGTTTTCATAGTAATAATGCATTCTGCAAAATAATTATCTATTTGCTTAAAACAACTAGTAGTTTTTTGAATTAAATCTTCAGCATTCCTAAATGGAACAAGTGCAGGTTTTCCATCAACATCAACGGATGTATCCCAAGGTTTATAATCATCTAAATGCAACTTTGCTTTACGTTCAGTATCAATCTTTTTATTTAGAGGAACAATGTATTGTTGTATTGCATCATGAAAATTATAGCAATCAGAGACCTTATAATCAAATCTACCTAATTCATCATGTTTAAAATCACGATAATTAGAATAGCCTGTATTCAAAGCTATTTGATGGCGTAACTTAATTAAATCGGAAAACAATTCGTTCAAGATGGTCTCATCATTCGCTCTACGTATTTGAATTTTATTGTAAAATTCTTCTCTCAACTTTCTATCTGTACTTTTAAAAAATGTAGCAGCCTTTTGAAGTGTCATCGCTTCGCCTTGATAATCAATAGTTTGCGCTGCTGAAATTGTACCGTATTCTTGTTCTTTTTGACGAAGCTGTGTTATTAAAGGAATATTAGATTCACGATATAGTTCAATATTTCTTTTTACACTTCTCAAATAAACTAAATTATCATCACCTGTCAACTCAAGCAAGAATGGCGAATCAATTAATTTTTGATTTAATACGTTTGTAAAAGGTGTTATGTTAGGTTCAATTTCTGTAACAAAATAATTAAATGATTCTTGTAATGCATCATCTGTTGTATTACAGGTCATTTTAATATACCTCCAAGCTCCATCTTCATTAACTACTGCTGACATTTCACTACAATCAAACATCCATTGTTTTAAATCAATTAGTGAGTCTATTTTTCTATTTACTAACTCTTCATAAAATGGTTTTAAATTATCCCAATTTATAATTTTGAAATCATCTGATAAATATGTTCTTTTCATGAATAAATATTAGAATTTAATTTGTGTTTTATTATTATTCGCATCTAAAATCAAATATAAAATTAAATTATTTGGTTGCAATCTTTTTAATAGAAAAAGCCCACCAATAAATTGGCAGGCCTCTTCACACTAAACAACATTACAAATTACTATTTAATCAATTTTAAAGTCTTAATTGAATTTCCTTTTTTATTCGTTACAACCAAACTATAAAAACCTTTTGCTAAATCTGAAGTTTGAAGCGTTACCTTTTCTGTTTCAATTTTTCCAGTAAGTACATCTCTACCTAAAGCATCAATTAATTTATACTCAAAGTCAATTATTGCAACCGAAGAAATTTCAATTGTTACATAACTGTCTATTGGATTTGGATAAGCATTCAAAGTGATTGTTTCTGTTTCACTTAATTCTTTTACTCCAGTAACTGCAACTGTACTTGTGCTACCACAAAGTATATTAATTGTTCCTACTAATGAATCGCAACCAGTATTTAAAACAACATTATGAATACCATTAGATAAAGGAATAGCAAATGATGAAGCGTAATATGGTAAACCATCAATTCGCCAAGCAGTATACATTCCACCTGTAGATGTACTAATAAAATGAGTTACACAACTAGAATCTGTATAATATACATAAGAAGCATGACATGGAAGAACAGTAGATGAACCACAAGCAATAATGATAGTTTGTGTAATAGAACTTACACCTGAACCAACAATGCTTGCGTTTAAAGTTACAACATGAGATCCATTAGATAAAGACAAACTTGGAGCTGAAAAATAATTTGTTCCATCAACATTCCAAGATGAAACAGAATAAGTACAAGGTGTAGTATTGTAAAAATGTGTAACACAACTTGAGTCAATATAATATGCAAAAGAAGCAGTACAAGGTGCAACAGTACTACTACCACATGATACAACAATTGTTTGTGTAATTGTACTTACACCAGAACCAACTATACTTGCATTTAATACAACAACATGAGAACCATTTGATAACGCTAAATTTGGTGTAGAAAAATAATTTGTTCCATCAACATTCCATGAAGCCACTGAATAAGTGCATGGCGTTGTATTTGTAAAGTGTGTAACACAGCTAGAATCTGTATAGTACGAAAAAGACGCTGTGCAAGGAGCAACAGTACTAGAACCGCAAGATACAAAAACCGTATGAGTGGCTGTACTCAAACCAATTCCTGAAATAAATAATTGTAAAGTTACTAAATGTGATCCATTTGCTAATGCTAAGTTTGGAGTGCTGTAATAATATGTACCATCAACATTCCAACTTGCAGAATATGTTGAACATGCAGTTGTATTTGTAAAATGAGTTACACAGCTAGAATCTGTATAGTAAGAAAAAGAAGCAGCACAAGGTGCAACAGTACTACTACCACATGATACAACAATTGTTTGTGTAATTGTACTTACACCAGAACCAACTATACTTGCATTTAATACAACAACATGAGAACCATTTGATAATGCTAAATTTGGTGTAGAAAAATAATTTGTTCCATCAACATTCCATAAAGCCACTGAATAAGTACATGGCGTTGTATTTGTAAAGTGTGTAACACAACTAGAATCTGTATAATACGAAAGAGAGGCAGTGCAAGGAGCAACAGTACTAGAACCACAAGATACAATAACTGTGTGGGTGGCAGTACTCAAACCAATTCCTGGAATAAACAATTGTAAAGTTACTAAATGTGATCCATTTGCTAATGCTAAGTTTGGAGTGCTGTAATAATATGTACCATCAACATTCCAACTTGCAGAATATGTTGAACATGCAGTTGTATTTGTAAAATGAGTTACACAGCTAGAATCTGTATAGTAAGAAAAAGAAGCAGCACAAGGTGCAACAGTACTACTACCACATGATACAACAATTGTTTGTGTAATTGTACTTACACCAGAACCAACTATACTTGCATTTAATACAACAACATGAGAACCATTTGATAATGCTAAATTTGGTGTAGAAAAATAATTTGTTCCATCAACATTCCATAAAGCCACTGAATAAGTACATGGCGTTGTATTTGTAAAGTGTGTAACACAACTAGAATCTGTATAATACGAAAAAGAGGCAGTGCAAGGTGCAATAGTTGAAGAACCACACGAAACTGTTACAGGCTTTATTACTGAATCACAATATGAACCTCCAGAATAGGTATTTAAACTTACCCAGTAGCTACCATTTGGCAAACTAACATTGGGGTTAATTGAAGAGTAACTTACCCCATTAATTAACCAATTGTATGTTAATGAAGATCCAGTTGAAGAATTTACAAAATGAGTTACACAACTAGAATCAGTATAATATGTAAAGTTAGCATTACATAATGAGGATGTAGAAACACTTGTAATGTTAACTCCTACACAATAATTAGAATAACATGATCTTGATGAATCAACTACACTTAAACAAACAGAATAAGTTCCGTTTGCTGAATAATGAAATACTCCTGATCCCATAGGCATTGATGAAGGCGCATACCAATTATAATGAGTGGTAGATGTTATACTCCCTGAAACCACTGGTGTAACTGTAATTGAACCTGATGCACCATAAGTGACATTTAAAGCAGTTATAGTTGGGCACTGAGCTAATGCTCCAATAGAAAATACACTGAGTGCAAATGCTATTAATTTTAATTTTATTGTTTTCATGATATATTGATTTAATTGTTTTCTGATGTAAAGGTCAAAAAACAATTTCAAAACATAATATCATAATTTCAATATATTACATATTCAAAATAATACAAAATGACTTAACGCTATTAAATTAAATAAAATAAACAATATTTTATAACATGATTAAAACTATCCATTTATAATAAATAATTCAAAACATCATTGCCCTTAAAATAATATACATTACAAAATGAAAGTATTATTTTTATAAAACAACTTACATATTGAAGTAAAGCTTGTTTCTTATTTATTGAATTACCAAAATTTAATTACATGTAAAATCAACAAAGAAAAATTTTGAATTTATTACCAAACCCTTGATACAAATTCAAACTAATACTATAAATAGAAAAAGCCCACCAATAAATTGGCAGGCCTCTTCACACTAAACAAACTAAATTTTTATTTTACTAATTTTAATGTTTTAAGTAAGTCACCTTTTTGACTTGTAATACTTAAATTATAAAATCCTTTATCAAGATGTGCAGTTGAAACATTTAATTTCTGATTTTCAATAACACCCGACATTACAACTCTTCCAAGTGCGTCAATTAAACTATAATTAACCACTTTATTATCTTTTGTTTTTAATTCTACAGTTAAAATATCACTCATTGGATTTGGATAAGCATTTAACTCAACAGTTTCATGTAATTCTTTTACACCTGTAGGAGCTAAAACATTCAATTTCCCCATTAAAAATCCAGATGAAATTCTATGTACACTTGAAGAATCACAATGTGTATCAGAGCAAACTACACCACTACTAACTGTTAAACAAACAATGTAATGTCCTGGAGGAGAATACGTATGACTTGGGTACGCTAAGGTAGAAGTAGTTCCATCACCAAAATTCCACAAATAAGTTAGACCAACTCCAGAAGAAGTATTGTAAGCATTATAACTACCTGGCCCACCTAAACTATCTGCAAACATCATAAATGATGAATGACAAGATCCAGGACAAGATGTATAAATAGATTGTGTTGTTGAAAGAACGCCAACACCAACAACACTTGAATTTAATGTAACCGTATGCCACCCTGTTGTTAAAACTAATGAAGGTGCTGAAAAATAATTTACACCATCAATATTCCAAGAAGAAACAGAATAAGTACAAGGCGTAGTGTTTACAAAATGTGTTACACATGTTGAATCAGTATTATAAGTAAATGTAGCGTGACAAGTACTTGTAGAGCAAGTTACATTTATAGTTCTGTTTACCGAATCACAAAAAGCACCAGAAGCATAATTAATTAAAGAAACATAATGCAAACCTGGACTTAAGCTTAAACTTGGTGCACTTGTATATAGCGCACCATCAATATACCAATTAGATAACGAAATGCTTCCCGTTGAGGTATTTACAAAATGAGTAACACAGAAAGAATCAGTGTAATTTGTGAAATTAGCTGAACAAACAGGAGCCGTTGTGATATTTACAATTGTACAAGAGTTTGTAATTGGGCAAGAAATCATTGAAGAATCTGACATTGATACACAAATCGAGTAAGTTCCATTTGAAGGAAATGATATTGCCCCACCTCCCAAATGAGTAGCAGAAGGAAAAATATTCCAATAAAAATGAGTTGTACCTGGCCCATAAGTTCCAGTAATAACCGGTGTAACAGTTGCTGTTCCTGAAGCTCCAATTGTTGTGCTTAACCCAGATATATATGCACACTGAGCTTTAGTTGTTGTTGCAAAGGCTATTAAAGCCATTACGACTACTTGAGTAAAGATTTTTTTCATAGTAATAATTTTTATTTGTTTATATATCAAATATCTAAAAGTTTCTCGAACAATTAAAATAAATTAAAAAATATATAACATGCTCAAAATAAAATAATTTATACAAAACTCAATAATAACAAACAATTTAATCATAAATAAATTACATAAAAAAAACTAATTATTGAAACGAATTAAATTTAATAAAACAATAATAACACATCATATTCGTTAATATTTTAAACTAAATTAGCACTCATGCTTTCTGAAACCCTGCACCGAAGAATATTTCTATTTGGCTTAATTTGCCTTTCGTCGGGGTTATTATTTGGAGCAGTTTTTATGAGTGTTTCACAAGCAATTTTGGGCGCAAACTGGTTGATAGAAAAAAAATTCAAGAACAAGCTTTTCTTATTATACAAAAACAAATACTTTTGGTTATTATCATCCTTAATTTTATTACACTTAATTGGTCTATTTTATACTACAGATATTTCTAGCGGACTTAATGATATAAAAACTAAAGTGCCACTTTTAGTAATAGCCATTTTATTTTTTTCATCAAAACCTTTAATCAAAAAGGAATTAGAATTAATTCTAAAATTATTTACTGTTAGTGTAATCACCAGCTCTTTATATTGTTTTATTGTTTACTTGGGTTACACAAATAAAACAATTATTGACGTAAGGGATGCGTCTGTTTTTATGTCACACATCCGATTTTCACTAATAATTACCTTCACAATTTTTATTTTACTGTTTTTAATTAAATCAAAACAGAATATCATCATTGGATGTATTGGAATAATTTGGTTATTGTTTTTTATGTACAAATTTCAAATGGCAACTGGACTTACAATCCTTATTTCAACTACTTTTGTTTTAACAGTTGCATTTATAATAAAAAAACGTAACGTTATTTTTACCTCATTATGCACTCTAATAATTATTGTATGCGCCTATTTCGGTTATCATAAAATCAAATCTGAATTATTAATTTACAATAAAAACAATTACTTGTCAAGCAATTTATTACTTAGCAAAACTGTTAACAATAACAATTACTTGCAAGACACCCTTTTCAATTTAGCAGAAAATGGAACATTAATTACCATAAATATTTCTGATATTGAATTGGAAAATGAATGGAATAAAAGAAGTAAATTAAATTTTAAAGACAATGATCTTAATGGAAACAATTTACGATTTACCATTTTAAGATACATGGCAAGTAAAGGATTAACAAAGGATTCAATAGGACTTTCAGCTCTAACAAAGAATGACTTTTTAAATATTGAGAGCGGCATTCCAAATTATAAGTATTCATTAAATAGCGGTTTAGTTTTAAAATGGAGAGAGCTCATTTGGGAATACACAAAATATAAAAGGAACGAAAACCCTTCTGGACATACTCTTACCATGCGTTTGGAATTTTGGAAAACTGCTCTTTATATAATTAATCAAAACCCTATTTTTGGAGTAGGCACAGGCGATATACAGCAAGCATTTAACAAGGCATATGATGAGACTAATTCTAAACTTAGTAAAGAATGGCGCTTACGTTGTCATAATCAATATTTAGCAATAACAGTAGCCTTTGGATTTGTAGGCTTAATTCTATTTTTAATCTACTTTTTATTTCCAATTACCACCTTATCAAATAAACTCCACGAATTATATTGGCCATTTGTATTGATAATACTATTTTCATTTATTACCGAAGACACACTTGAAAACCAAGCAGGTTTAACCTTTTTCGCCATATTCCAAACTTTATTCATTTGGTTAGCTAGCTCAAAAGAAACCGAAACTAATCGTTAAGTTTTAAAACTGCCATAAATGCACTTTGCGGTATCTCTACATTACCAACCGATTTCATTCGTTTCTTACCTTCTTTTTGTTTTTCAAGTAATTTACGTTTACGGCTAATATCACCACCATAACACTTTGCGGTTACATCTTTTCTTATAGCACTAATGGTTTCGCGTGAAATAATTTTCGCTCCAATAGCAGCTTGAATAGGGATTTCGAACTGTTGCTTTGGTATCAATTCTTTTAACTTCTCACATATCTTCTTTCCAAAATTATAAGAATTACTTCTGTGAATCAAGCACGATAAAGCATCTACAGGCTCTGATTTCAATAAAATATCCAACTTCACTAAATCAGCTTCGCGCATACCTATAGGATGGTAATCAAATGAAGCATATCCTTTTGAAATAGATTTTAACCTATCAAAGAAATCAAATACAACTTCCCCTAATGGCAATTCAAACACTAACTCTACCCTATCAGCCGTTAAATAATTTTGGGTTACAATAATTCCTCGTTTTTCGATACATAAACTCATTACAGGTCCAATAAAATCAGACTTTGTAATAATATTAGCTTTTATGTATGGTTCTTCAATATAATTTATTCTTGCTGGGTCTGGTAAATCACTTGGGTTATTAACTGTTACCACATCACCATTAGTTTGATAAGCTATGTATGAAACGTTTGGTACAGTAGTAATAACTGTCATATTAAACTCTCTTTCTAAACGCTCTTGCACAATTTCCATATGCAACATTCCCAAAAATCCACATCTAAAGCCAAAACCCAAGGCAAGAGATGATTCTGGCTCCCAAGTTAATGAAGCGTCATTTAATTGAAGTTTTTCCATGCTATAACGCAACTCTTCAAAATCTTCAGTATCTACAGGATAAATACCAGCAAATACCATTGGTTTCACTTCTTCAAAACCATGTATACCTTCAGGACATGGATTTGCAACTGTTGTTAAAGTATCGCCTACTTTTACCTCTTTAGCTTCTTTAATTCCAGAAATAATATATCCTACATCACCTGTTTTAACAATATCTCTAGGTTCTGGTTTTAATCGTAACACACCTATTTCATCAGCATTATATTCCATTCCAGTGTTGAAGAATTTAACACGGTCACCTTTTTTTATACTTCCATTATAGATACGGAAATACGCTATAATCCCTCTAAATGAATTAAATACTGAATCAAATATTAAAGCTTGTAATGGTGCATTTTCTTCGCCACTAGGCGCTGGGATGCGATTTACAATTTCTTCTAATATTTCATGAACTCCTAACCCGGTTTTACCAGAAGCAGCCATAATTTCCTCTCTATCACAACCCAATAAATCTACAATTTGGTCTTTTACCATTTCAGGCTCAGCACTTGGAAGATCTATTTTATTTAAAATTGGAATAATTTTTAAATTATGTTCTAAGGCTAAATATAAGTTAGAAATAGTTTGCGCTTGAATACCTTGAGCGGCATCTACAATTAACAAAGCACCTTCACACGCTGCAATAGAACGAGATACTTCATAACTAAAATCAACGTGACCTGGAGTATCAATTAAGTTTAAAATATATTTTTCACCTTTATACACATAATCCATTTGTATAGCATGGCTTTTAATGGTAATTCCACGTTCCTTTTCCAAGTCCATATCATCCAATACCTGAGCCTGCATATCTCTTTTAGAAACAGTATTTGTGTATTCCAACAATCTATCCGCCAAAGTAGATTTACCATGGTCTATATGCGCAATAATGCAAAAATTTCGAATCTTTTTCATTTAATCTTTATAAAACGCTAAGATACGTTATTGAATGTAATTTTTAAGCTTTGCTTGAAAAATATATAATAATAAACGTATTGATTAAATAAAAAAGAGGTTAACCTATTCAGGCTAACCTCTTTTTAAAATTATTTTACTATCAATTATTTCTTAATACTGTAACATGTCCAACAAATGGGTGTTTATTACCTTCTAAGTCATAAGCAGTAATTTTATAAACATAAATGCCTTGTTCCGCTAATTTATGTCCTTTTACTACACCATCCCAACCTTTTCTATAATTGTTACTTGTGAAAATTAACTCACCCCATCTGTCATAAATATCCATTTGATAATTTTCTTCATCAATGCCCACACCTAGAGGCTGGAACATATCATTTAAACCATTATGATTTGGAGTAAATGCATTTGGAATATACAATGCAAAATCTGCAGTGATATCAATAATTGCAAAGGCAGTATCTTTACAACCCTTTACAGATGTTGCAATTAAATGTATGCCATATGTTCCAACATAATTATAGGTATGACTAGGATTAATTAATATTGAAGTATTTGAAGCACCTAAAGCTGCAGGATCTCCAAACAACCAATCATAACCAACTGCATCATGAGATGTATTAGTAAAATCAATAGTAGGATTGATTATACTTGTTGTATACATATTTGGATAGAACGAAGCAATTGGTTGAGGATACACTTCAATGTAATCTACTTTTGTTTCTGAATTTTTACAACCTGTAAGTGTATTTGTTACAACTAAAGAAATTGTGTATTTACCCGAATCAGACAATACAATCGCATTTGGATTACCAATGTAATTAATATTGTTTCCATATGTCCAACTAAAAATACTAGAAGAAGCATTAGAAGTTGCCGTTAAATTAACAGAAAGAGGGGCACATCCTGCTAATACATTTGATGTAAACGATATAGTTGGTAATGGATTAACATTTAATGTAAACACAGCACTTGCTGGTAAAGAGCATCCATCAGACACCATAACTGTATAATGATTTGGTGATGTTGGCATGTTTGCCATTACGCTTATGGCTGGTGCTATAGATCCTGTGTTCCAATTATACGAATACGGACCACCATTACCCGGACTTGTAACTGTTGGTGTTAATAATTGATTATCCTTATCACATCTCGTATACGACGCTGCACTTATTAATAATTGTGGGTTAACATTTACCGTAATTACTTGTGGTGATGTTACACAACCATTTGCATCAGTTGTTACAACTGTATACGATGTCATTAACAATGGATTAACCGTGTGAGGCCCTGCTCCAACTAGTGTTGATGGAGTCCAAGAATATACATATGGACCAGTTCCGTTTACACCTTGTACATAAATCTGTGTATTTTGTCCATAACAAATTGTTGTGTTTGAACTCACTGTTTCTATTAACATAGCTGGTTGTGTTAAATTTACTGGCATAGACGATGTACATCCATAAGTATCGGTAACTGTTGCTGTATAAGCTCCAGATGCCACACCCGTAACACTGTGTGATAAGCTAGTTAATCCTGATGCTACTACAGATATTGGATTTGACCAAGCAACTGTATATGGAGATGTTCCTCCTGAATAGTTAACTGTTATTGAACCATTTGACATTCCATAGCAAAGTGGTGATGTGGTTGCAAATCCAGTAATAACTGGTGATGGTGCGTTTGACACATTTACCGTTTGGGTAATTGAGCATCCATGTGCATCTGTTATTACACCTAACCATGTTCCTGAAGCCATATTAATTGCAGTTGTGCCTGTTTGAGCTGGTGCAGTATTCCAGTTAATGGTATAACCTGGGGTTCCTCCACCCACTGATATGGTTGCTGATCCATTTGCTATTCCACACTTAGCTGGTAAAGATGTGTAAGTTGATGTAAGTGCTGAAGGTTCTAAGATAGTAAAGCTTGAGCCTATTGTACATGATTTTGTATCTGTAACTGTAAGAGCGTATACTCCAGCTGATAAACCTCCTAATACTCCACTGTTTGGTTCTGTTGGCGTCCAAGAATAAGTATATCCTGGATTTCCACCTGTTACACTTGTAAATATTTGACCATTAGTTCCTCCAAAGCATGACACATTTGAAAAACTAGTTGATGCAAAAATAAGTGGCGCTGGTTGGTTAATTGTAATTACTTGCGAACTTGTACAATTATTAGCATCTCTTACTAAACAAGTATAAGTGCTTGCTCCCACATTTGATAAAATACTAGATATTTGTCCACTTGGTGTCCAGCTATAGGTATAACCTGGGGTTCCTCCATTAACTAACATGGTAGCTCCTCCGTTTGTTAATCCATTACATGTTACATTGGTATAACTTGAAATTGCACTAACTAAAGCAGTTGGTTGAGTAATGTTTACTGATGCAGTTCCTATACATCCCGCTCCATCTATAACGGTAATATTTTCTAATCCTGCTGTAAAATTACTCACATTTTGTGTGGTTGCTGGATTGCCTGACCATGATATTGTATAAGATGGCACTCCACCTGTTATGGTTGTGGTTGCTGCTCCGTTTGATCCTCCGTAGCAAGATACATTAGTTGAAGACAATATTGATACTACTGGGCCTGCTATATCATTTATTAAACCACTACCTACTGATCTACATAAATTAACGTCTGTTACAGTAAAAGTATATGCTCCTGCCATAACTGCATTATTACATAAGGTTGTT
>CALMMX010000019.1 GCA_937868545.1 uncultured Bacteroidota bacterium | reverse complement strand
CCATTCTTTGGCCAGGGTATGAATTGTGGTTTTGAAGACTGCTCAGTAATGTGGGAACTAATGCAAAAACATAAGGATGATTGGTCTAAAATTGGTGAAGAATACCAAGTGCTAAGAAAACCAAATGGCGATGCAGTTCAAGATTTATCTGTAAATAATTATTTAGTAATGAGAAATAAAGTTGCTGATCCTGATTTTTTATTACTTCAAAAAATTGAAAGACGTATTAGCGAATTGTATCCTGATAAATACTTCCCATTATATACAATGGTTTCATTTACTAATATTGAGTATAAAACAGCCTTAGAAAAAGGTAATGCTCAAGAAGCAACTATTAAAGAATTAATTTCAACTCATGCAATTACCGCCGAAACAAGCATTGAGCGTATTGATGAAATCATACATCAACATATGGCAAAAAATGTATTAACATCTTAAAATAATAATATGACTGACGCACAAAACGAAATAGTTTCACGTATTTCAGAAAAATATAAAGCTATAGATCAAAATCCAGATGTTCATTTAGAAGGTTTGGTTTGGGCAAACCCAATAACATATTGGGATTATATAATGCCAGATGCATTATTGGGATTACAGGTACAACGTACTACACAACCTGATGAAATGGTATTTATTATGTATCATCAAATAAACGAATTATTGTTTAAAATGATACTTTGGGAAATTAACCAAGTAAGTAATAGTGCTGAAGTTTCTGCGCCATTTTTTACTGAGAAATTACGACGCATTAGTCGTTACTTTGATATGTTATCTTCATCATTTGATATTATGGGAGATGGCATGGAAAAAGAACAATACATGAAATTTAGAAACACACTTACACCAGCAAGTGGATTTCAGAGTGCACAGTATCGTTTAATTGAATTTGCTTCAACTGAATTAATAAATTTAATTGACTATCGCTTTAGAGCAACTATAGATAGAAACACACCATACGAGCATGCCTACGAACACTTGTATTGGCAAGCTGCTGGTAAAGATCATGCTACAGGTAAAAAAAATACATTAATTAGAAATTTTGAAAAACGCTATAAATCAGAATTTTTAATAAAAATGGAAGATTATAACACAACTAATTTATGGACAAAGTTTAAGCAATTACCAGATGCAGTAAAACAAGATGCTGAATTAATTAAAGCTATGCGTCATTATGATTACACAGTAAACGTATTATGGGTAATGGCACATTATAATGCTGCTGGAAAATACTTAGGCAATGCAGAAGCAACAGGTGGTAGTGATTGGCGCAAATACATGCATCCGAAATACCAACGCCGAATTTTCTTCCCAGATTTATGGACCAAAGAAGAATTAGAAAATTGGGGCAATAACGTGTAATAGAAATTACAATAAAAGTAAAAGGTTCGAAGTTATACTTCGAACCTTTTAATTTTTATAATTCTTTAAATTATTAATAATATAAATATACTCTATTCAAAAATTTACTTCCAATCCTGCATGAACTCCAAAAAATCATTTTGTAATGCTTGCGTTTTATCTCTTGCATACCATAAGTGAAGATTTTTCACAAATTCATCGTGACTTGCTTCAGGAAAATTTTTCTTATAATCAATAACCATTTTTTGTATTGCTTTCGGGCGTGGTCCCCAAGTACCAATTACCTCACCGCTCTCTTTCTCTATACAAATTAATTTAGGCACAGACCGTGAACCATTAGTTAAAAATAAATCCATAACAGCTAAATTTTCATCTCTAAAAATTAGTTTCAATTCAATATTCGTATTTAATAATGCAATTTTTGCTATCACAGGAATACATTGAGCCCCATCTCCACACCACGATTCTGTAATCAAAATCCACTCGTATTTAGATACTAGCTTTGTGGTTTTTGAAATTAATTTTTCACTCAATTCGCATTGTTTATCAATACGTTTTATACGTTGTGCATTTATATTGGTTGCCGCAATGCGTTCTTCAGTTTGTTCACCAGAATTTTTTCCCTCATCTGCTAATTTAAATACAATTTGTTTATAGTCTTCGTAAGAGTAAGATTTTTTAATATTTAATAAATCAATAGTTTCCATATATTTTTTTGTCAAAGATTACACTTTTTAATAAATCTATCAGTAATAAAAGTTACACAGTAAATTATTACAACTTAAAAAGTAATAGTATAAAAATTAAATTCTAAAAAAATGATTTGTATCATGTTTAGTTGGTAATTATAAAAAGCTAAAAAATGTAAATTTAAAGTCTAATAAAAACAGTTAATAGTATGATGAAGCGCTCAATAGAACTTATGTCGCCTGCAGGCTCTTACGAGGCCTTAATGGCTGCAATTAATGCTGGATGTAACTCGGTATATTTTGGTGTTGAACAATTAAATATGCGCGCTCGTTCTAGTAATAATTTTACCCTCGAAGACTTAAAACGAATAGCAGAAATTGGTAAAGAAAATAATGTTAAAACCTACTTAACACTTAATACCATTTTATATGATCATGATATTACCTTAATGAAAAGCATTGTAAATGCTGCCAAAGAAAATGGGGTAACTGCAATTATAGCATCAGATCATGCTGTTATGAATTATGCTAAAAAAATTGGGATGGAAATTCATATTTCTACACAAGCAAATGTTTCAAATATTGATACCGTTGAATTTTATGCCAATTTTGCTGATGTTGTTGTTTTAGCAAGAGAATTAAGTCTTATGCAAGTAGCAGATATTAGCCGTGAAATTAAACGTAGAAACATTACTGGCCCATCTGGTAACTTAATTGAGTTAGAAATTTTTGCACATGGAGCATTATGTATGGCGGTTTCTGGCAAATGCTATTTAAGCCTGCATTCGCATTTTGCATCTGCAAACAGAGGTGCTTGTATTCAAAATTGCCGTAGAAGCTATGTTGTTACTGATAAAGAAGACGGAATAGAATTTGAAATTGACAATGAATTTATAATGTCGGCCAAAGATTTATGTACCATTGATTTTATAGATAAAATATTAGATGCTGGAGTTAGCGTTTTAAAAATAGAAGGACGCGGTAGATCAGTAGATTATGTTCACACTGTTACAAAATGCTATAATGAAGCTATTGACGCTTATTTAGATAAAACTTATTCTCAAGAAAAAGTTGCTTTTTGGAAAAATCAATTGGCTACAGTATTTAATAGAGGTTTCTGGGATGGATATTATTTGGGTCGTAAAATGGGTGAATGGTGTGATGAAAACGGATCTAAATCTTCTAAGAAAAAAATCTATTTAGCAAAAGGACTAAAATACTTTGAACAAGCCCATGTAGGTGAATTTAAATGTGAATCACATAGCTTATCAGTTGGAGATGAAATTATGATTACTGGTCCTACAACAGGATATCTAGAAATGATAATTGATGAATTACGAGTAGATGGAAAACCAGCAGAAAAAGCAATTAGAGGAGATATATTTACATTATCAATTAAAGATAAAATACGTCCTTCTGATAAATTATATAAATTAGTTCCAGAAAATTAATGATACGAATTATTCAACAAAGAATTAAATGTATAGGTTGTAATGCTTGTGTTGAGGCAGCAGATTATCGTTGGCGTATATCAACAAAAGATGGAAAATGCACTTTAGTAGGTGGTGTTGAAAAAAGAGGTTTTTTTTCTGTAATTGTTAATGATCATGAATATGATGATAATGTTGTTGCTGCAAAAAATTGTCCTGTTAATATTATTAAAATTCATCAAATTTAATTGACTATCTATAAAATATTAATTCTGATAAATATCATAAATGGTTAATTGATTGTTTAGTTCCTTTGCTAAGATTTATAATAAAACAGTAAATCAATAAGTAATGAAACCCGAATTAAAAGATAAAATAAAAACAATAAGGCACGATTATACTAAACATCAATTGTTAGAAGAAAACATTGATAAAAATCCTCTCATCCAATTTGGTACTTGGCTACATGAAGCCTTTGAAAATGGAGATGAAATGGCTAATGCCTTTTCGTTATCTACTGTTGACAAAGACAATTACCCAACATCTCGTATAGTATTATTAAGAGACGTTAGTAATGGTTGCTTTACTTTTTTCACTAACTATGATAGTCATAAGGGGCAAGAAATGAAACAAAATAATAAAGTTTCTATGTTGTTTTTTTGGAAAGAACTTCAAAGACAGGTGCGTATTTCAGGAGAAGTTGAATTTTTACCAGAAATAGATTCTGATGAATATTTTAAATCTCGCCCAAGAGAATCTCAATTAGCAGCTTTAGCTTCATCTCAAAGTCAAATTATTTCAAACAGAAGCGAACTAGAAGCGAAATTTATTGAAATTACAAACCTATATAAAAACAAAGAAGTACCTAAACCAAAGCATTGGGGTGGATATAGTTTAAAAGCACACAAAATTGAATTTTGGCAAGGCAGAGAAAGTAGATTACATGATAGAATACAATATACTTTTATTAATAATGAATGGAAAATAGAACGCCTATCTCCATAATTAATTTCATTTTAAAACACTATGAATACTGTAAAATTTACAAGTCATAATAAAATTGATAAACAATTTGTTGTAACACTTCGAAAAAATGTTAACGATTATTTTAAGGAAAACAATATATCTACAAAAGCCAATACAACTATGGTAATTAAAACAATTGTTTTAGTTAGTTTATACATTGTTCCATATATTTTAGTATTATCTATTTCTATGTCTTCATGGCTAGCCTTAGGCCTTTCTATATTAATGGGAATTGGTATTGCTGGCGTAGGCATGGGAGTTATGCACGATGCCTGCCATGGCGCTTACTCTAAAAAACATTGGGTAAACAACTTATTATCAGGCAGCTTATATTTATTAGGCAGCAACGTGCTAAACTGGAAAATACAACATAATGTACTACACCATACTTATACCAATATTGCAGGTTTAGATGAAGATATAAATACCAAAGGACCAATACGTTTAGCAGAACAAGCACCTTTAAAATGGTACCATAAATACCAATTTATTTATGCTTTTATTTTTTATGGATTAATGACTTTAACGATGCTAACAAATGATTTTACAAGATTATTTCAATACAACAAAGCTGGTTTGGTAAAAAGTCAAAATAAAAAAGTTACAAATGAATATATAAAAATGCTATTTAGAAAAGTAGTGTATTTATCAGCCATTTTAGGTTTACCAATATGGTTAACAGATTTTACTTGGTACCAAATTTTATTTGGCTTTTTTATTATGCATTGGGTTGCAAGTATTATTTTAAGCTTTGTTTTTCAAATGGCTCATGTTGTTGAAGGCGCAGAACAACCTGTTCCTCAGAGTGAATTAGATACAGAATGGCATGTTCATCAGTTAAAAACAACATCTGATTTTGCTCGCAATAGTAAATTATTAAGTTGGTATGTAGGTGGATTAAATTACCAAATTGAACATCATTTATTTCCAAATATTTGCCATATACACTACCCTCAATTAGCTCCAATTGTAGAAAAAACTGCAAAAGAATTCAATATCCCCTATAACTTAAAACCAAGTTTTAATAGTGCTTTATTATCACATATTGAACGATTAAAAGAGTTGGGTAGAGCATAATTTAAAACAATTTCTATCATGTTAAATAAATCAACAATTAGAGTTACAAAAAAATTCACCTTTGATATGGCTCATGCATTATATGGGTATGATGGTCCATGTAAAAACATTCATGGTCATACTTACATTTTGAGTGTTACCCTAAAAGGAAAAGTTATAAATGAAGAATCTAATCCAAAAAATGGGATGGTAATTGATTTTACCGATTTCAAAAAGATAGTAAATGACCAAGTTATATCGGTATTTGACCATTCATTAGTGTTAAATGCAAACTCGCCGCATGCCAATTTAAAAGATTTAGATAAAAATTTTGAGAAAATAAACTATGTACCTTATCAACCTAGTTGCGAAAATTTATTATTAGATTTTTTGAACAAAATAAATTTAAAAATTCCTGAAAATATTATTGTAAATTCGATTAAATTAGAGGAAACTCCCACATCATTTGCTGAGTGGTTTTTTGATGATAATTTTTAATTAATAAACAATGGAAACAACAGATATATTAGTAATTGGCGCTGGTCCGGCAGGATGCATAGCTGCATCACTTCTTAATAAACAAGGGTATAAAGTAAAAATGGTGGAAAAAGAAAAATTTCCACGTTTTGTAATTGGTGAAAGTTTATTACCGCGTGTAATGGACCATTTAGATGAAGCAGGTTTATTAGAAGCAGTAAAAGCAGCTGGATTTCAAGATAAATTTGGGGCAAAATTTGTTAGAGGAAATGAAATTTGCGACTTCAATTTTTCAGATCAGTTTAGTAATGGTTGGAAATGGACTTGGCAAGTACCACGTGGACAATTCGACCAAATATTGTCGAGCACTGTAAAATCAATGGGAGTTGATTTAGAATTTGAAACTGGCGTAACTAATATAGAATTTAATGGTACCAATTCTATTACAACTGTTGTAGATAAAACTGGAACAGAAAGAAAAATAGGCGCTAAATTTATTGTTGATGCAAGTGGTTATGGGCGAGTAATTCCACGTTTGTTTAATTTAGATGAACCTTCATCATTAGGAAAAAGAAAAACACATTTTTCTCATTTCAAGGATTTAAAACGCCCTGAAGGAATTGATGGAAACAGAATTACAGTTGTTGTGCACCAACAACGAGTTTGGATTTGGATTATTCCTTTTTCAAATGGAATTACTTCTGTTGGATTTGTTGGAGATCCCGAATTTTTTGATAATATGCCTGAGGATAATTATGAAAGAATGACTTATCTTATCAATTCAGATCCAAATACCAAAGAACGTTTTTCAGATGCTGAAATGATGTTTGAGCCAAAATCTATTGAAGGGTATTCAATTTCAACAAAACAATTATTTGGCGAAGGTTACGTTTTAGTTGGAAATGCAACTGAATTTTTAGATCCAGTATTTTCATCAGGTGTAACTTTTGCAATGGAATCTGGTGCTAAAGCTGGGAAATTAGTGGGTCAATTTTTAAAAGGCGAAGATGTTAATTGGCAAAAAGATTATACTGAATATATGATGCAAGGAATTAATACGTTTAGAACATACGTTTCTACATGGTATACAGGTGAATTACATGATATTTTCTTTTCAAAAAACCCTGACCCTGAAATTAAAAAACAAATATGTTCTGTTTTAGCTGGTTATGTGTGGGATTTAAATAATCCATTTGTAAAAAAGCATGAACAAGCAGTAAAATCATTACATAAAGTAATTGAATTACAAAAGGTATAATTTTAATTATACCTTTTTATCATAACAAAATCATTCATTAAAAACCCATTACCAATATCAAAGTCTTCAACACTTTGAATTGTAAAACCATTTTTAAAATAGAAATTTATTGATTTAAAATTTTGCCTATTAACAGTTAATGTTAAAGTTTTAGGAACTAGTAAAGATTCAATTTGCTTTAAAGTCTCAGTTCCAATGCCACTATTAGCTTTATTTTGATTTATATAAAATTTATGTAAGAAACAATCCTTTTTATTTTCAGAACTTATACTAATAAATCCAATATTTAAATTATCCAATTTAATTAAATAAAATACATGTTTCTTATTAAATAGTTGATCTGTAAGACTATCTAAATTATACATTTTATCAAGCATATAATCAACTTGTTCTTTTCCAATTATTGATATGTAATGTTGATTCCATATTTCACGTGCTAAATTTGAAATAGTATTTAGGTCTTGTTCTGTAGCTTGTATTAGTTGCATAATATGATTAGATTTTTTATATCTTTACATCGTGAAGCCTAATATACAGCAAAAAATATCAATTAAAAATCGCAGAGCCAGTTTTGATTATAGTTTAATTGAAAAATATACTGCTGGGATTGTATTACTAGGAACAGAAATAAAAGCTATAAGAGAAGGCAAAGCATCTTTAGTTGATAGTTTTTGTTATTTTAGAAACAATGAACTTTATGTAAGAAACTTAAATATAAGCATTTACACTGAAGGTAATTTATATAACCACGAACCTACTCGAGAACGAAAATTGTTACTTAATAAGCAAGAAATTACCAAACTTCAAAAAAAATTATTAGATAAAGGCTTAACTTTAATCCCTACTCTATTATTTACCTCAGATAGTGGCTACGCAAAACTTGAAATAGCATTAGCTAAAGGAAAAAAATTATTTGATAAAAGAGATGATATGAAAGCTAAAGATATTGATAGAGATTTAAAAAGAAAATTTAATAATTAATGCTAAAACGCATTTAGGTTAAAGAAAATAACTTATTTTTATATCTTAATAAACTATAAATATTTTTACACTATGAAACAATTATTTTTTTTAGTATCTCTTTTATCTTTAGCTACTTTTTCAATTTCATGTAAAACTAAAAAAGATGCTGTGGCTTCAACCGAAACAACAAATACTATTACAGAGGATAAAGCTATAAAATATAGAGTTATTGTTTCATTTATTAGTAAAGGCTCTGGAGTAAACGCTCCATTATATAATTCAATTACAAATTATATTGATAATCATCCAAAAAAACCAATATCTAAAAAAGTATTATGGGGAAGAGAAGGTGAAAATGATTTATGTTTTTCTTTATCAGAATTAAGTAGATCAGAACAAAATGCATTTATTTCTGAAATTAAGAAAATTGTAGGTACTTCTGATATGGTAACTGTTACAGAAAATGCCAAATGTATACATCAAGGAAGATAATAACTTAATATTTAACTAAATAAAAAAAGGACTTTGTATATAACAAAGTCCTTTTTTTATTTTTATATTTTCTATTTAAGTATGGATATTTTTTGAGTTATTATTCTTTCATTATTATTTTTAACTGTAACAGTATAAATTCCATTTTGTAAACTAGATACATCAATACTTTTACTAAAAGGAATATTTAAAACCAATCTTCCTAACCCATCAAAAACTTCTATTGTACTGTAAGGTAATTCAAAACCTTTAAAATTTAAAAATTGATTAGTAGGATTTGGATAAATTGTAAACTCTGTATTATTATAATCTGATAATGAAGTGTATAATGCATTACACGTCCAATTTAATATAAAGCCAGATCTAACAACCGCCATATCTGTTTTTTGTCGAACAGTAACTGCTGAACTACTAATTATTAATGTACCTCCTCCAGGTAAAGAATTTCCTGTATATGCTCCAACTAAAGGGGAGGTTATTGAAGGTCCTGCATAAACAAATAAAGTATCCCAATTTAATTCAAAATCAAATGAAGTAAAATTTAAAGTTATTTGTGTTGCGCCTATAGGAGCAATTGTAACTCTAGAATTTGTGTTATCAGAATAATCTAATATACCACCATCATCCATTAATGTACCCGAACAGGCATTTTTAGTAATAGATCCCGATAATGGGATAAACGTAGGACATGGATTTGTAGAATTAATATTTACAAAATTTGTCTTAGTAATACTATCCTTTCCACATGTGCCACCATTTGCCACTAATTTAACAGAATATAAACCAAAGCTAGAATAAGTATGAGAAGGGTTTACAGATGTACTTGTTCCTCCATCACCAAAATACCATTTATAAGTTGAACCATTTACACTATAATTAGAAAAATTTACTGTTGTAGGAACTGCACAATAAGGGTATGTAATTGCATTAAAATTTGCAGAAACAGAATTTGTATAAACTCCACCCACGCCCACTGCATACCAAGCTTTAGCAGTTGCTGCAACTTCTGGAGAACAAGGTCCAAATAAATCTACAGCAGATTGTATAGCATAAAATCTAGCATCTAAAAAATTAGAGGTGGGTGTTAAATAAACAGTTAAATTTCTATAAGCAATTTTTTTTTTTTTTTTAATACCAATTCCAGAAACACTGTATGCATCACCATTATCATTAGTACCAGTACCACCCGCAGATAATAAATAAAACCAAAAATTTTGAACACCACTCGTATTATGTACCTCTTCAGCTGGATCCCACATGGTTCCATGGTAAGTATCTGGGTCACCAAAAGCATTTGGATTAGCCATATTTCTAAATGTTACTCCAATTTCATTACCTAACAACCAATTAAAGCTTCCTGGTTTTGCATAGTATTCAACACAATTTCCAAAAATATCACTAAACGATTCATTTAAACCACCAGATTCTCCTGAATAATTTAAATTTGCTGTATTCTCAGTTAAACCATGAGTAATTTCGTGACCAACAATATCAATACACACCAAAGGATTTGCTCCAGAACTTCCACCGCCATCTCCATAAGTCATTACAGATCCATCCCAAAAAGCATTAAAATAATCAACATCATAATGGACGTAACTTTTAATTTTATAACCAGCATTGTCAATACTATTTCTCGAAAAATTTGAGAAATAAAAATCATAGGTTTTTTCTGTTCCCCAATGTACATCTGTAGCATAATGATCTTTTTGCGGATTAATATTATTCCAAATATTATCACTATCAATAAAATCAATAGCCCCACCATAACTAGTATTTGTTTGCAAATTATAGGTTTCTATTCCTAATCCCCTACCGGCTTCTCTTAATCGATAAGAACCTGTGTAAGAATCCGTAGTAAATGGTTTAGTTCCACTGTAACCAGTATTTGCAGTTCCTGAAACGTCAGCCGTATGAATTCTACTTTGCTCATTAATGATTTCATTAGTTTTTGCATCAACATATACATAAGCTCTATAAAGAGGCTTACAAGCATAAATATCAAATTTATAGGCTAATCGCAAGTTATCTTTAATCAATTTTCCTTTTTTTAATACATAAACAAGCTCACCTTTGGGAAAATATGTAGCGCTAACATTTTGAGTTTCTTGTTTTATATTTGCTTCTTCTCTCAGATCTTGCCACATATATTTATTTGCATTAACATATTTTAGCGCTTTGTCAATTGCCTCCTTTTCTGTTAATGAAGGAATAACAGTTTCTAAATTTGAATTAAAAGCTACACCATTTATTGATATAATTACTCCATTTTGAGTATGTGCAATTAATCGTGCACCATCTATAACTTTTCCTTTGTATGTTTGATTATATCTATAATGTGTAAATCCTAATTGATCTGTTTCAGAATTTATTAAAATAAAATCAAAATCTGATTTTAATTCATAGGCAGAAATTAACCATTGTCTCATGTTTTCTAATTTAGGTTCTTTACCTAAATTAAAT
>CALMMX010000018.1 GCA_937868545.1 uncultured Bacteroidota bacterium | reverse complement strand
GAATAAACCTATTACCCGAATATTAGTAATAAGATTACAAGCTATGGGTGATGTATTAATTACCCAGCCCTATTTGCAAGATTTAAGAAACAAATTAAAAAGCGATATAGAAATTGATTTTCTAGTAAGAGAGGAATCCATGAATGTTCCGATAAACACAAATATCTTTAACAATGTTTTTATTATAAAAGGTGGGCGCAATGGTAAAGCACAATTTTTATCATTTATGCTTTTGTATCCCAAATTATTTTTTAAACGCTATGATGTATGTATCGATTTGCAAAATCATAAACTTTCTAATTTGATAAGACAAATATTACAGATTAAAACATACTCGCTATTTGACAAATACTCTTCTAACTATGCTGGGTTGCGAACTCAAAATACCATCAATGCTTTACAACTACCAAAAGTCGAATTTACAAAAATTACATCTTTTAAAATATTTAATGAACATGATCTATATGCAAAACTAAACTTATCAATTGATGAAGAATATGTTGTAATTAATCCATCAGGTGCATTTGAAAATCGAAATTGGAATTTAGATAACTATGTTGAATTTTGTGAGCTATGGTTGAAAAAAATCAACAATAAAACAATATTTACTATTTTAGGCTTACACACTTTAAAACCTAAAGCTGAATATCTTAAACAAAAATTAGGATCATCACTCATTGATTTAACAGGCAAAACTACTTTTATTGAGGCATTACATTTATTAAGAAATACAACACTTGTTTTATCAGAGGATTCAGGATTAATGCATGCAGCATATTGTGTTGGAACACCAACAGTAGCTATTTTAGGATCAACACGAAGCGATTGGGTAAATCCAAATTTAAATCACACCTATTTTTTCACCTCAAGTGATTTACCTTGTGGCGATTGCATGTTATGGCAATGCAAATTTGATGAAATTAAATGCTTATCAAGAATAAAGCCTATCGAAGTTCTAAATGCGTCGATTCAACTATTAAATAATCAAAAAGCAAATAAATAATGAAATCAATAATCACAATATTTATTATTACTTGCATTTTTACTACAGCATTTGTATTAAACAAAACCGAATGCAATACAAAAATTAACTTAAGATTTAATTTAGCTTACAAAGAAGATTCTATTGATAAACAAAAAAAAGGTTTACTATGGGCTTTATCATTCTTAGGGGCAGAATTACCAAAAGGCACATTTGAAAGGTCATTAATTAAAAAAGACTCTACCATTTTTGAATTGGATGTCACAAAAGTAGGATTCAATAAAAACGCCATAAACGCACTATCTACAATCATTGAAAATTTAAAAGAAAGTGAAGAGTACAAACAAAAAAAAGGGATAGATTTAGGCGAATTTATAATTTACACTCTGGGCAGCAGTTGGCATTATTATGAAATTACAGGGGTATGTAAAACAATTAATGAGTTTAAACAAAAACATAATTTTAATAACGCTGTAGTTTTTCCAGTAACAAATTCTAGTGTAGCAAAAGGGCATCGCTTAATTGAAATAACAAATACAAATGAAATAAATAAAATTGCTTTTTTGGCTCACGAAGGAACGGGTGAGATTAACAATAATACATTTAATAGTGAAACCACAGAAACTGTTGATATCATGAAAAATGGGCAACAACGATTTGCAATATACAATAAAGAGGGTAATTTAATTGCTTCAAGCGAAAGAAAATTTGGTGAAGCTGGTAAACCAATAAAATGCTTATGGTGTCATGAAATATATATTCAACCACTTTATTTAAAAAATGAAATAACCAAAGGCTATATTTCTCCACTAGAATTTGATTCAATAGTCAATTCAAAAATGGATTATATTACTTCATACAGAAACAAATTAAAAACAGACTTAAACTATTCAAAAAAACAAGAGCATACCTTAATGGAACTTTTATATATTACATACATGGAACCATCCAAATTAAAATTGGAAAACGAATGGGGAATAAACCCATTTAATTTAGAAACTTTATTTATCTTTAATAAAACACATCAACATAAAGAATTTAAATATTTAGAAAACTTAAGATACCGTAATGAAATTAAAACAAATTCACCCTATGAATCTATATTATTGCCAGATTCAGTTAGAGATGAAAATATACATGAACCAAATTTGTTTAAAAAATAATAATTAATGCTTGATAAACTAAAACATTTAAACCAAAACTATTTTCCACAAAAACTTTTTTATGGTCCAAAATGGCTTGTATTAGGCGTAAACAATACATGTAATTTACACTGTAAAATGTGTGATGTTGGTGTAGATTACAAAGACAGTAACTTCTATCAAAATTTAGTAGGTACAACCCCACTTCATATGCCTTTAGAACTATTTAAAAAAATTGCAGATCAGGCGTCGTTATACTATCCAACTACAAAACTTGGGTACGCATTTACAGAACCATTAGTTTATAGCCATTTATACGAATCACTAAAATATGCTTCTTCAAAAAATTTATTTACAAGTATTACTACAAATGGATTATCATTAAGGAAATGGGCAGATAAATTAATAGATGCAGATTTAAAAGAACTTTATATATCTTTAGATGGTCCTGCAGATATTCATAACGAAATAAGAGGTTATAATAAATCGTTTGAAAAAGCTGTTGAAGGAATTGATTATTTATTATCCCAACCCAAACATCCAAAAATTTCAATTTTTTGTGTAATTACACAATGGAATATTGGCCGTTTAAAAGAATTTTTGGACTATTTTAAAGATTATTCCATTGAACAAATTGGTTTTATGCATACAAATTATACTCCAGATAATGTTGCTGAAAATCATAACATACGTTTTGGAATGGAATATCATGCAACAGCTTCTAATATGAAAGACATTAATTTAGATGCTTACAATTTAAAAGTCCTATTTTCTGAAATAGAAGAAATACAAAAAACTAATTACAAATTTAATGTTTCGTTTTCTCCCGAAATTAATAATTACAAACAACTACACTCTTTCTATCATGAACCAGAAAAATTATATGGCAAAAAATGCTATGATATTTTTAATGCAATTATGATTAAATCAAATGGAGATGTAATTCCTGCTCATGGTCGATGCTATAATATTAATATAGGAAACGTTTATAAAAATGATTTAAAGGAAATCTGGAACAGTAATGTTATTTCTAAGTTTAGAAAAGATGTTACACAAGAAGGCGGATTATTGCCCGCCTGCAGCAGATGTTGCAGCGCTTTTTCAGATTAACAATTACTTAATTGAAATAACAACTTATTCTCTTCATTATTATATTTATTCTATACAAATGCAAAATGTCTTTTATTATTTAATAATAGCTAGTTATATGAAATTAATTTCACAACTACTAGATGTCATAATTGAAACAAAAAACTATTTACCAAAAAGGGACATTATTCTATAGTAACCTATTTTATAAATTCCAAAAAATGCAATAACTCCAATGAATAATATTCTAAATTATTTCTCTAAAACACACACTCCTTACTTACATGCATACACTAAAAAAGGTACAGAATTACTTATTGAAGAACTTAATTTAAATAAAAATGACACCATACTTGAGTTTGGATTTGGAAGTGGTGCCACATTAGTTAAGATTAAGTCAATATACCCAAGTATAACTATTTACGGACTTGATATTTCTGAAATGATGCTAAAAAAGGCCACGTCAAGGTTAAAATTTTGCGGTTTATATAAGAATATAGAATTAAATCAAATATCCATGCCATTCAAATTTCCATATTCTAATAATTTTTTTGATAAAATTTATATAGAATCAGTTTTGGGAATAGTAGATGAACAATACTTAAATACAATACTAATTGAATTGTTTCGAGTTCTTAAGCCTCAAGGAAAATTAGTATTCAATGAAACAGTTTGGCTACCAGAAATAACTTTAACGGAAATGGAGAAAATTAATATAGCATGTAAGAATGCATTTGGAATTAAACAAGCGCAAATTTGCTACCCTTATAGTTTAGATTGGGAAAAAGCTTTAAAAAATATTGGGTTTACAAATGTAAAAGTTTCTCCATTTATTTTAAATAATGCGAATAGTTCAACCAATCGATATGAATTTCTATCAAAAATTTATACGTATCTTGGTAAGATTAATAAAATAAACCCAAAACTTATTAGAGAAATGAGAGAATACAAAAAAAACATGAAATCAATTTATGAAAATAAAAAATATATGGAAGGATACTTATTTTCGTCATCCAAATAAAATTCACATAAATTTCAGTATAATTAATTTCTTTTAATACTACTTAATGAGCTCAATTCTTCTTTTCAATCCAAGAGCAACCAACCACAATCCACGCATACCTAATAGTTTGCTAAGTATTGCTGCAAGCATTGATAATTTGCACAAATGGGTTATTGTTGATGGTAATTTAGAAACAGATCCTTGGCAAACAATAGAATCGCATTTGTCTACTGGTAATTATACTTATTTTGGCTGTACTGTAATGCCTGGGCCACAGCTTAAACAAGCTATTCCATTTAGCAAAAAAATTAAAGATTTATATCCTAACATTAAAATTATTTGGGGAGGCTATTTTCCTTCAAACCAATACAATGTTTGCATTAATTCGGGTTATGTTGATTATATTATTTATGGGCCGGGCGACAATACGTTCCCGCAACTAATTAATGCCTTAAATAATAATCTCCCAATTCATCATATTAAAAATTTAATCTTTAAAAGTGATGGTAAAATTATAAAAACTTCAAAAGAAGAACTGTTAGACTTAGACCAACTTCCTAAACTTCCATACGATAAACTACATACATTTTATCCTTTAAGTAAAGTTCTTCCAAAAACCTATTTAGGAAAAAAAACCATTGCCTATCATAGCAGTTTTGGATGCCCATTTACCTGTTCATTTTGCGCAGTGGTTCCTATTTACAACGCAAGATGGAAAGGTAAATCGGCACAAGGTATTTATGAAGATGTAAAATACTTAAAAGAAAAGTATGGGGCAGATTCTGTGGAATTCCATGACAACAATTTTTTTGTATCTGAAAAACGTGTAGTAGAATTTGCAAAACTAATGCTACATGAAAACATGAATTGGTGGGGAGAAGCACGCATTGATACCATGGATAAATACAAAGATGAATCTTTACAATTAATAAGAGATGCAGGTTGTAAAATGATTTTTTATGGGGCAGAAACAGGTAATGATGAAGTTCTAAAAAAAATGGATAAGGGTGGTACACAAACAGGAAAACAGATTTTAGATTTTGCAGCACGTTTAAAAAGGTTCGATATTATTCCTGAATATTCCTTTGTATTGGGGATACCAGCTAATACAGAAGAACAAGTTAATAAGCAAATTAATGAAGATATCACATTTATAAAAAAGGTAAAAGCTATTAATCCAAACACAGAAATTATTATTTATACATACAGTCCAGTTCCTACTGAAGGTTCTGAAATGTACAAAAATGTCATAGCATCAGGTTTTAAATTCCCCGAAACACTAGAAGATTGGATTAGTCCTGCGTGGGAAAATTTTGACTTAAGGAAAAATCCTTTAACGCCGTGGTTAAAGCCGTATATGATAGATAAAATTAAACAATTTGAGGTTGTATTAAATGGATACTATCCATCCAACTCTGATATACGTTTATCAAAAAGAAAAAAAATGATTTTAAAATCAATAAGCGCATTGAGATACAATACAGGAATATATACTTTTCCAAAAGAAATTAGTTTCTTACATAAAATATGGAAATACAGGCAACCAGAAAAAGAAGGGTTTTAAATGTTAGATACAATTCAAAAAAAATATTCATCTCTAATTCTAAAACCATACTTACAATGGTATTTAAAAAAAGAAAGGTCTACTACAGTTCAAGGTTTTAAACTAACTATAAAACCTAGCGTTTTTCATCCTAAGTATTTTTTTAGTTCACTTTATTTATTCAAATTCATAACAACATTAAATCTAAACAACAAATCGTTTTTAGAAATTGGCTGCGGGTCTGGTTTCATAAGCTTACTAGCATATCAAAAAAAAGCAATTGTAACTTGTTGCGACATAAACCCTAATGCAATTGAATGTACTAATACAAACTTCAAAAAGAATTTCAATACTGAAAATAATAACTTCACCGTAATTAATAGTGATTTATTTGATAAAATTCCAAAAACAAGTTTTGATTATATTGTAATTAATCCTCCCTATTTTTTTGAAGAAATTAAAAATCAAAATCAATTAGCTTGGAACTGCGGAAAAAATGGTGAATATTTTAACAAACTCTTTTTTCAATTAAATAAATACATTCATAATTCTTCTAAAATTATAATGATACTAGCTGAAAATTGTGAAATTGACAGGATAAAAAAAATTGCAGAAGATCATGGTTTCAAATTTGAACTTTTGCAACAACAAAAAATTAAATGGGAACTTAATTATATTTTTGAAATTATTGATAATAAAGTATCTTAGTTGCTTAATGGAATTAACAACAATCAATATACTTACTAAAAACCAATCAGAAATCATTAAGACGGTATTGTATTTTGATATGTTTCAATATCCTTTAAAACATAATGAAGTATACCAAAGCATTACAGAAAAACAAACAATAGAAGAGTTTGATAAAAACCTTAAACTACTTGTTGATGAAGGTTTAGTAAAGCACAAAAACGGCTTCTATTTCAATATAAATTCAAACGAAGAAATTATAACCAGAAGAATAAAGGGAAATCTTCTTGCTGAAAAAATGCTTCCTTTGGCGCATAAATACTGTTACAAAGTAGCGAAATTCCCTTTTATATCAGGCATTTGCATTTCTGGTGGTTTGTCAAAAAATTATTATGACAAAAACTCTGATATAGATTATTTTGTAATTACAAAGCCAAATAGATTATGGATATGCAGAACACTATTTATATTATTTTACAAGACTTTATCGCAGAAAAAACGAGAGTTTTATTGCCTTAATTACTTTATTTCCGAATCAGATTTAGTAATACCCGACAATAATAAATTTGTTGCAACAGAACTAGCCTATTTATTACCAAGCGTTAATTATGACATTTATACTACTGTTTTAGCCCATAATAATTGGTATAAAGAAATGCATCCTAACAAACCTCAATTACCAAATGTAAATACTAAAACAACGCCTAACCCAATTATTAAAAGAATTATAGAATCCTTATTTCCTGGCAAACTAGGAAATTGGATTGACGATAAATTATTAATAATTACATTAAATCATTGGAGAAAAAAATATCCAGAAATGAGTCAAGAAGATTTTGACCTCCAATTTAGATCTAGAAAACATGTTTGTAAAAGACATTCTCATGGATCTCAAAACAAAGCGCTTAAAATGTGGCAAGAGAAAATTTCAGAATTTGAAATTCAAAACCAAATTTCACTTAAATAAATGAAAGTACTGTTTTCTCATAGTTATTTTCTTCACTTTGATGAAAAGCAATTGAAAACTGCTATGCCTTATCCTCCATTGGGCACATTATATGCAATGGCTTATTTAAGAAATAATGGATATGATGTAAAATTGTTTGACACCATGTTTTGCCATTCGGCAGATGAGATAATACCAACTATAGATTCCTTTAAGCCTGATATTTGTATATTTTACGATGATGGTTTTAATTACCTCACTAAAATGTGCTTAACCAATATGCGCGAAGCTTGTTTTAAAATGCAAGCATATGCAAAATCAAAAGGCTGCAAAGTAATAACATCTAGTTCTGATGCAACAGACCACGCATTAGAATATTTATCAAATGGCTCAGATGTTGTTGTTATTGGCGAAGCCGAACAAACCGTTTTAGAATTATGCAATGCATTTAAAAATAATGAACCTATTAGTAATATAACAGGCATTTCATTCTTACAAAATAAAACAGTATTTAATTCAGCAAAACGCTTAGTAATTAAAGATTTAGATACACTACCTACTCCTGCATGGGATTTATTAGACATTACTCCTTATAAAATAATGTGGACAGATAATCATGGATATTTTTCATTAAACTTTGTAACAACACGTGGCTGTCCTTACAAATGCAATTGGTGTGCAAAGCCAATATACGGCAACCGTTATAATTCACATAGCCCTCAAAACATTGTAAAAGAAATTAAAAAATGGCAACAACATTTTGGTTTTACACACGTATGGTTTGCTGATGATATTTTTGGCCTAAAACCCAATTGGTTAAATGAATTTGAAACTGCTGTAAAAGAAGAGCAATTAATTATATCATATAAAATTCAAAGCCGTGCTGATTTATTGCTAGAAGAAAACAACATTAAACACCTTGTAAACAGTGGCTGTACAATGGTTTGGATGGGTGCAGAGAGTGGCTCTCAAAAAATATTAGATGCCATGGATAAAGGCACTAAAGTGGAACAAATTTATGAAGCCACGCACTTATTAAAAAAACATGGTATTCATGTTTCGCTTTTTTTACAACTAGGATATTTAAATGAAACCATCGATGATATTAAATTGACTATAAAATTAGTAGAAGATTTATTACCAGATGATATTGGAATTTCAGTTTCCTATCCTTTACCTGGAACAATTTTTTATGAAAATGTAAAAGAACAATTGAAGTTAAAAAGTAACTGGACAGATAGTGATGAATTAGCTATGATGTTTGAAAACACTTATAAACCTGAGTTTTATAAACAGTTACAAAAATACATTCATAAAATATATCAGTTTAAAAGGCATTTATTTTTCGCGAAACAATTTGCTGTTAAACCTAGCTTTTTAAATTTCAGACACGGTATTTCATTGCTAAAAACAATTCCATTATTGATAGTGGAAAAATGGAAACTAAAAAAAATAGAGCCCAATGCAACCGCAAGCCTTTGATACATATGCCAAAAGCTACGATGAGCATTTTACAAATTCACTCATTGGAAGGGCTCAGCGTAACCAAGTATATAATTGCTTATTAAGTGCATTTAAGTTTACTGATTTAAATGTGCTTGAAATTAATTGTGGTACTGGCGAAGATGCTAACTGGCTTTTTAAACAATCTGCTCACGTTACTGCTACTGATATTTCAGAAGGAATGATAAATGCAGCCATTGCTAAAACAGAAAAAAACAAAGCAACTATCGACCTTCATATTCTTAAAGCTCAGGATATTCAAAAACTTACTAAACCAAATTTCGAATTAATTTTTTCAAATTTTGGAGGATTAAATTGTTTAAGCCAAGGCGAATTAATAGAGTTTAAAATGGCTTGTATTGAAAAACAAATTCAAACAAATAAATTGGCCCTTGTTATTATGGGAACTAACTGCTTGTGGGAAAAGCTGTATTTTAGGATAAAGAAAGATAAAGCAAAAATGCTTAGAAGAAAAAATAAGCAAGGAGCTGATACCGTTATTGACGCTTTTAATTTTAAAACATTTTATTATTCTCCAACTGATATTGAAAAATTATTTGAAGATCAATACAAATCTATTGTAGTGAAGCCAATTGGTTTATTTGTTCCTCCCTCCTATCTTGAACCTTACTTATTAAAACGACCTTTGCTTTTTAAGTTTTTAGTTTCTTTAGATAAATTATTTACACGTTTTTCCTCTTTTGCAAATGCAGCAGACCATTATATTATTATTTTAGAAAAGAAATAAATGTTATATTTAATTTAAATGAAGATTCTTTTTACACACGGTTATTTTATAGGAGAAGATGAAAAAGAGCTTCAAATCATGCGCCCCTATGTGCCTTTGGGAATATTATATATTTCATCTTATTTAGAAAAGCATGGGTTTGAAAATGATGTATTTGATTCAACCTTTTCTAGTTTCGATAATTTAATTAATCACATTGTAAAAACTAAGCCAGACGTGGTTTGTTTGTATACAAATTTGATGACGAAATTAAATGTCTTAAATATAATAAAACACCTAAAAACTAATCCAAATTTAAACCACATTAAAATTATATTAGGCGGACCAGAAGTTAGAAATCATATCTCGAATTTTTTAAACCATGGAGCAGATTATATCATCATTGGAGAGGGAGAAGAAACGTCTTTAGAATTAATGATTTTTTTGAAAAGTTACAATCTTTCTAAAGCAAATTCGACATCTTTTGAGACCCTGAAACAAGTTCAGGGTGACCAAACACTAAAATTAAGTTCCATTAATGGCATAGCATATTTAGATAATGGTATTGTTATAGAAACGCCAGAACGTCTTTTAATAAAAGACATCAACACGCTTCCATTTCCTAATAGAACAAAAATTAATTTCGAGCCCTATTTAAATGGTTGGAAAAAAGCTCATGGTTACAGCATGATGAGTGTTAGCACCATGCGTGGTTGCCCTTATACTTGCAAATGGTGTAGCAGAGCTGTTTATGGAGGTACCTACCGAAGGCGATCACCACAATTAGTAGCGCAAGAATTAAAACAATTGAAAGAAACATACAATCCGGATATGATTTGGTTTGTAGATGATGTGTTTACCATACATCATAAATGGTTAACTGAGTTTGCAGAAGAAGTAAAAAAACAAGACGCAATTATTCCTTATGAAATTATTTCGCGTGCCGATAGGTTAAACGAAGAGGTGATTAAAACCCTAAAAGCAAGTGGTTGCTTTAGAGTTTGGGTTGGAGCCGAAAGTGGCTCTCAAAAAATTATTGATGCTATGGATAGGCGCGTGGATGTTATTAAAACACGTGAAATGATAAACTTGGCAAAACAACACGGTATAGAAGCTGGTACTTTTATAATGTTAGGTTATCCTGGAGAAACCAAAGAAGACATTAAAGAAACCATTAACCATTTAGTGATTGCAAATCCATCTCAATACACAATAACAATTGCTTACCCAATTAAAGGCACTGAATTGTATAACGATGTGAAAAACGAATTTTTAAATCAGCAATTAGAGTGGGAAACCTCAACAGACAGGGATATAGATTTTAAACGAACCCATCCAAAAAAATACTACCAACATGCTATTAAATGGGTTATGAATGAGGTATACCTTCAAACTAAAAATAAGAACAAATTAAAAATTCCATATTTAAAATTAAAGTCTATAAAATATCAATTGCAAATGGCTTTAAACAGTTGAATCTAAATCATTAAATCTTCATTAACTTTAATTGGAATACAACATTTTCATCAAATTCTAGAAATTTTTTGGTTTTGCCCGAAAATATGTTGAAACATTGCTCATTTTGTTGGTTTTTACTGAAAATTACCAACTTGTAAATTTTGTAAAACGCCTAAAAAGCCTTACTTTCGTGTGGCAAAATCAAAAAAATAATATATAAATTTTTAAATAAAAAACATCATGACAAAAGTATCAGTAATTGGAGCTGGAAATGTAGGTGCAACATGTGCAGAATACATTGCGTTACGCAAAATAGCTAGCGAAGTAGTAATTTTAGATATCAAAGAAAACTTTGCAGAAGGTAAAGCGTTAGATTTAACTCAAACTTCTTCTTTAAACGGTTTCGACACTAAAATTAGTGGTAGCACAAATGATTATTCAAAAACTGCAAATAGTGATGTAGTAGTTATTACTTCTGGTATTCCTCGTAAACCAGGTATGACTCGCGAAGAATTAATTGGTATTAATGCAGGTATTGTAAAAACTGTTACTGAAAACGTTTTAACTCATTCTCCAAATGCAATTATTATCATTGTTTCTAACCCAATGGATACTATGACTTACCTTGCATTAAAAGGAAGCAAATTACCAAAAAACAGAATTATTGGAATGGGTGGTGCTTTAGATAGCGCTCGTTTTAACTGTTATTTATCAAAAGCATTAAATGTACCTGCTAGCGACATTCAAGGTGTTGTAATTGGCGGACATGGTGATACAACTATGATTCCTTTAACTCGTTTAGCTACCTATAATGGTGTACCTGTATCTCAAACATTAGATGCTGAAACTTTGAAAAAAGTAGCTGCAGATACTATGGTTGGCGGTGCTACATTAACTGGTATGTTAGGAACTTCTGCTTGGTATGCTCCAGGTGCAGCAGTTGCTACTATCGTTGATAGCATTTTAAATGATCAAAAAAAATTAATCCCTTGCAGCGTTTTATTAGAAGGCGAATACGGCCAATCTGATATTTGTATGGGTGTTCCTGTTGTAATTGGAAAAAATGGTTGGGAAAAAATCATCGATTTCAATTTAAATGATGAAGAAAAAGCATTATTTGCAAAAAGTGCTGATGCTGTAAGAAGTATGAACTCTGTACTTTCTACTGTAACTGCATAATTTTTTTAAGTAACTAGCTAACCACATAGTAACATAGAAAAACAAAAACTATGTGTCTATGTGGTTATTTTTTTTTAATATCATTTGATTCATAATCTATACATACTCTTTATTTCTTTTGGCATTGCAGATGCCATTGATATTATACTTGTAGCAATTATACTTTACCAATTATACAAAATGGTAAAAGGTACTGCTGCGGTAAATGTATTTATAGGACTAACCTTAATTTACATTGTATACATTATAGTTCGTGCATTTGAACTAAAATTGCTAGGCTCCATACTTGGCAAATTTATTAATGTTGGGGTAATTGCTGTAATGGTAGTGTTTCAACAAGAAATACGTAAATTTTTATTATACATTGGGTCTAACGAATTCTTAAAAAATAAAAGCTGGAAATCCATATTTTCTTTTTCTAACCAAGAAAATGCTGTTAGTAGTAAATTCCTAATTAATGCAGATGCAATAATTAACGCCTGTTTTGCAATGAGCGAAACTAAAACGGGGGCTTTAATTATTATTTCAAAAAAATCGGACTTAGTATTTTATATTAATACAGGCGAAAGTGTTGACTCCGCACTTACAGATAAAATGCTCGAAAATATTTTTTATAAAAATAGTCCTATGCATGATGGCGCCGTTATTATTAAAGACAATCGCATTATTGCAGCAAGATGTGTATTACCAGTTACAGAAAAAGAAAGTTTCCCCTCTCATTTTGGCATGAGACACAGGGCAGCAGTTGGTATTACAGAAACCACCGATGCTATTGCTATTACAGTTTCTGAGCAAACTGGAGCAGTTTCTTTAACAGTGAATGGAGAAATAAACTCCAATTTAAATAAAGATAAACTCCGTTACTTAATTGAAAAAAACCTCAAAGTATAAAAAGAGACAGAAAAGACTTAAGGAACTAAAAAGACAGATTAAAAAAAATCAATAATTCAACATACATTCTTTCTCTAATTACATCAAATGAACTTATTATCAGTAAATCAATTAAGTAAAAGCTATGGCGACAAAGTTTTATTTAAAAATATAAACTTTGGAATTAATTA
>CALMMX010000017.1 GCA_937868545.1 uncultured Bacteroidota bacterium | reverse complement strand
AAAAGGATTTTTATGGACAGATGATTTATCTACATACGATTCGGTTTATAATTTTGGATTTGAAGTTTGGGGCTTTGGAGATCACGTAAGTTTATTTGCCATCCTAATGTTTGTGTCTACTATTATTTATACATGGATGAATCAAGCCATGTTGCAGCCACAACAAACACAAATGCCAGGTATGAAATACATGATGTACTTAATGCCAGTTATTTTCTTAGCAGTAATGAATAGTTACGCAGCAGGTTTAAGTTGGTATTATTTTTTAGCAAACGTGATCACATTTTTACAAACTTGGATGATGAAAAAAATGATTGATGATGGAAAAATAAGAGAGACCTTATTGGCTAATATGCAGAAGCCAGAAAAAAAATCTGGCTTTCAAGCTAAATTAGAAGAGATGGCAAAGCAAAGACAGCAACTGCCAAACAAAAAGAAATAAAAAATAAAAAGCCGCTTATTTAAGCGGCTTTTTTCGTTAAACAAAAATATTTATTCAATTTTTCTACAAATTGTTTTGGCTTAAGAGTGCGATAAAGCCTCAATTTTTTACTGAATTTCGTTGGTTTTTATTTTTTATTGAATTAGATTAGAGCATTATAGTTAACTGATAAATCAATAATAAAAATGAAGACAACATTCAAAATATTAATCTTGTTATTTACTTTAATTCAATTTAAAGCAAGCGCACAATTGTGGGTAGAAAAATTTCAAGATACAACACAAAATTTTTATACAATACAACAAGAGTTTAATAACTATTGGCAAAACAAACCTTATGAAAGAGGTAAAGGATATAAAGCATTTAGACGTTGGGAATGGTTTACAGAACCTCGTGTATATCCTTCGGGAGATTTAAGACTAGCGTCGCGTTCAAAAGCATTTGAAGAATTTCAAAAATATATTCAACAAAATCCTGTAGCTGCTCAAAAAATTCATTCTTCTAATTCAACTTCAACAACAGGGAATTGGACGCCGATGGGACCTTACGGCTCGCCAATTGGAGGAGATGCAGGAAGGTTAACATTCATCAGATTTATGCCAGGAGATGTAAATACGATTTTTATTGGCACAGGTGCTGGTGGCTTATGGACATCAACGGATGCGGGGTCAACTTGGAGCACAAATACAAATGGCTTAGAAGTTTTAGGCTGCTCTGATTTAGCAATAAACCCGGTAAATACAAATATTATGTATTTAGCAACTGGTGATATTGACGCTGGTGATACTCACTCAACGGGCGTTTTAAAATCAACAGATGGTGGTGTAACTTGGGCGCCTACCGCTTTAACTTTTTCAGTATCTAGTCAAAGAAGAATAGGAAGACTATTAATAAATCCTTTGAATCCAAATATATTATTTGCAGCTACCTCTGCAGGTATTTATAGAACAAATAATGGTGGTACTAATTGGGCTCTTGTAAAAAGCGGTAATTTTAAAGACATGGAGTATCGTCCAAGTGATACAAGTACAGTTTATGCAGTAACGTCATCTCAGTTTTTTAGATCAACTACAGGTGGAAATACAAGCGCTTCATTTGTTCAAGTAACAAGTGGATTAGCTACTACTGGTGCTAGAATGGTTGTTTCTGTTACACCTGCCGACCCAAATTATGTTTATATCTTAAGAAGTGCATCTGATAATTCATTTGGTGGAGTTTATCGTTCTACTAACTCAGGAACTAATTTTTCTTTAAGATCTAATACTCCAAATATTTTTGGTTGGGATCCCGATGGAACTGATGCTGGTGGACAAGGATGGTATGATATTGCATGTGGTGTTTCGCCAACAGATAAAGAGGAGATTACTTGCGGTGGTGTTAATACTTGGAAATCATTAGATGGTGGTGCAACTTGGTTTTTAAACACTCATTGGTATGGTGGAGGCGCTCCTTATGTTCATGCAGACTTACATGCGGTAGAATATGTAAGTGGCACTACTTGTTATTTAGGCCATGATGGTGGGATATCTAGAACAACTGATGGTGGAAATACTTGGACAACGATTAATGGGCAAATGAACATCGCACAGGTTTATCGAATTGGTCAATCATCGACTACTGCTAATTATGTTTTATCTGGTCATCAAGATAATGGTACAAATTTATTAAACGGTACAACGTGGAGAGAAGTGTACGGTGGAGATGGTGCTGATTGTTTTGTGGATTGGAGTAATAATAATACCATGGTTGAAAGTTATGTTTATGGTGATTTTAATATTTCTAATAATGGAGGAAATAGTTGGACCAGTATCACAAATGGATTAACTGGAACTGGTGCGTGGGTGGCGCCAATTATTCAATCGCCTCATGTTGCAAACACTTACTATTGTGGTTACCAACAAGTATTTAAATCAACTAACAAAGGAACAAATTGGACGCAAATGGGAACAATAAGTTCTAGTGGTCAAATATTATATTTAGCTGCAGCTCCTTCTAATTCTTTGGTATTATATGCTGCTACTAGTGGAGCATTATATAAAACGACTAATGGAGGAACTACTTGGTCAACAATATCTAGTGGGTTACCAACAGGTGCTGCCGAAATTACAAGAATGGTTGTAGATAATACAGATGCAAATAATGTATTTGTTACTTTTTCTGGCTATTCAGCTAGCAACAAAGTATTTAAAACAACTAATGGAGGCGCCAATTGGACAAATATTTCAACAGGATTACCTAACTTACCAGTTAACTGTATTATTTACACCAATAATTCAAATGATGCTATTTATGTAGGAACGGATGTTGGTGTTTATTATAGAGATGGTAGTATGTCATCTTGGACACCATTTATGACAGGATTACCTAATGTTATTGTAAATGATTTTGAAATATTTTATCCAACAAATAAGTTAAGAGCAGGTACTTATGGAAGAGGTGTTTGGCAATCTGATTTATATTCAGACCCTTCCTCTTCACCTACTGCTAATTTCTCTACATCATTTGCTTCAGCATGTGTTAATACACCATTCGTTTTTAATGATCAATCTTCTGGAACACCAACGGTTTGGAGCTGGACATTAACAGGGTCGTCTTCACCTACATCATCTGTTAAAAACCCAACGGTTAGCTATGGAGCGCCTGGTATTTATACAGTGTCTTTAATCGCTTCAAATGGTAATGGCTCAAGTTCAGTTTATACAAACACCATTTCAGTAAGCGCACCACCTGTAGTTACAGTGCCTTCGTTAACAGTGTGTGCTGTTCAATCTAAGGCATTGGTTGCAAGCGGAGCTTCTTCCTACACTTGGTCTACTGGAGGAACATCAAATGTTATTATTGTTTCACCAACCGTAACAACTGTTTATACCGTTACTGGTTTTGTTGGAGCCTGCAGTGCATCAAGTACCGCAACAATTTCTGTAGGAAGTTTTCCAGCTATACCAACGGTTTCTCAAAACGGAAATATCTTAACTTCTAGCGCATTAGCTAATAATCAATGGTATTTAAACGGCGCACTAATTCCTGGCGCGAATGCTCAATCTTATACAGTTACGCAGGACGGTGATTACTCGGTTATGGTTACTGGAAACTATGGTTGTTCTAAAACATCAACAATCACAACGATTGTTTTAACTGACGTTGCAGACGCTACACACATAAATACAATTCAATTAAGCCCTAATCCAGTAAAAGATATGATTTACATTAATAGCGCTTTAAAAGTAGAAAAAACAGTAAATTATACAATTTATTCAGTAACAGGACAAGTTGTAAAATACGGTTCTGTTAATTTAAATAATCGTGAAGCAGTATCTGTAAATGATTTATCAACAGGCGTTTATGAAATTAAATTCAATGTAAATGGTTCAAACTCATCTTATAAATTTGTAAAAGAATAAATTTTCGTCAACTCTTTATTTATAAGCCGTTTATTATTAATTAATAAACGGCTTTTTTATGCTATT
>CALMMX010000016.1 GCA_937868545.1 uncultured Bacteroidota bacterium | reverse complement strand
ATTGGCCATTAATTTATAAACCATTTTACCATCCTTAATGATTTCGTAGCTAAAGCGTGAACCAATATTTTCGAAGTTGTTATAGCTTTCAAAATAAATATATTCACCAGGTTTAATTTGACGATGAATATTTATTTCACTATTGCGAAATTTGTTTCTAATATAAGTATTTTCGAAATTCAATCGCTTTTGGTTGGCATGTGGGATGACATAATTGTTTAGATAAAACGAAACGCTTGCGAGCACAGTGGCAGCTAACATATAGGGCATTAGGAATCTCCTAAAACTAACTCCGCTCGAAAGTATAGCAACCACTTCTGTATTACTAGCCATTTTGGAGGTAAAAAACACTACAGCAATAAATGTAAAAAGCGGACTAAATAAGTTTACAAAAAATGGAATAAAATTAAAATAATACTCAAAAATAATAGCTTTAACTGGGGCTTTACTTTGAATAAAATCATCTATTTTTTCAGAAATATCAAAGATGATGGCCACCAGTACAATTAGCAAAATGGCATACACAAATGTGCCTAAAAACTTTTTGATAATATATAAATCTAGTTTTTTCAATTTGATAAATTATAACCTAACTGCTAATTGCTTAACCATCTTATTTTTCCAATTGTAAAATGTGTTGTTGATGATTTGATTTCTTGCTTCGGTAACCAACCATAAATAAAATGCAAGGTTATGTATGCTTGCAATTTGGCCTGCCAAGCGCTCGCCAGCAACAAATAAATGTCTTAGATATGCTTTACTGTAAAATTGATCAACATAAGAAGTACCATTGATATCGAGTGGTGAAAAATCATCTTTCCATTTTACATTTTTCATGTTAATGATACCCTCACTTGTAAACAACATTCCGTTTCTTGCATTTCTGGTAGGCATTACACAATCCATCATATCAACACCCAAAGCAATATTTTCAAGAATATTAACAGGCGTTCCTACACCCATTAAATAGCGTGGTTTATCGGCAGGTAAAATATCACAAACTAATTCAGTCATTTCATACATCATTTCAGCGGGTTCACCTACAGAAAGACCACCAATGGCATTGCCTGCCCTGTTTTTTGAAGCAATGTACTCTGCAGATTGAATACGTAAATCTCTATAAGTGCTGCCTTGCACGATAGGAAAAAGTGTTTGCTCATATCCGTATAAACCTTCTGTTTCATCAACACGAGCACAACATCTATCCAGCCAACGATGGGTGAGCCCCATTGATTTTTTTGCATAGTCATAATCACATGGGTAAGGTGTACATTCATCTAAAGCCATCATTATATCGGCACCTATTATTCGTTGGGTATCCATTGTGTTTTCTGGTGTGAACATGTGTCTAGAGCCATCAATGTGAGAGGCAAATTTTACACCTTCTTCAGTAAGTTTACGTTGAGCAGCCAATGAATATACTTGATACCCACCACTATCTGTTAGTATGGGTTTATCCCAATTCATAAAGCGATGCAAACCACCTGCTTTTTTCATGATATCTAAACCTGGACGTAAAAATAAATGATAAGTATTGCCTAATATAATTTGAGCTTTGATATCGTCTTTAAGTTCATGTTGATGCACACCTTTTACAGAAGCAACAGTGCCAACCGGCATAAAAATGGGTGTTTGAATTTGGCCGTGTGCAGTAGTAATAACTCCTGCGCGTGCTTTACAACCAATATCCTTAGCTTCTATTTTGAAATCCATATTGCAATAATTAGCATTTATTATTTATTAATGTGATTGAAAGCTGTAATGTTACAATTGATAAAAATGTGTTGAATTAACTACGTAATGTAGCTCCTAATTCATCTTCATACGCCTTAATCAATTTATTCATTACTTTTTCTATTTGCTTGTCATTGAGCGTAGCTTGGCTATCTAATAAAGTAAAACTAACAGCATAAGATTTTTTTCCTGCCTCTAAATTTTTACCTTGATAAACATCAAATAAATTGATGTCTTTCAGCAAACTTTTTTCTGATTTTTTCGCTACCTGAACAATTTGCTCAAAGGTTATTTTTTCATCAATCAATAATGCCAAATCTCTTCTCACCTCAGGAAACTTGGATACTTCGGTATATTCTACTTTGTGATTAGCAACAGTTTTGTAAATGTCATCCAACACAATTTGCGCATAAAAAACCTCGTTATTAATATCAAAGGCTTTTAGAATTGCTGTATTTACTGTTCCTAAAAAGGCAATATTTTTGGTATTTAATACGTACTGAAGTCCACTAGAAACAATTTCTTTATCTGATAATTCTTGTGTTGTTGGCGTAATTCCAAGTTTTGAAAACAGTAACTCTAAAGCACCTTTTAACCTAAAGTAATCTTCTTTAACACTTGCACCTTTCCATGTTTCATTATTTTGGTTCCCAGTTAATATGATAGATAAGATAGTTGATTCAATAAATTTATCTTCTTTTTTTGAATAAACTTTGCCAGTTTCAAAAAGTTTTAAATCGCTATTTTTTCTGTTGCTATTAAAATTAATTGTTTCTAAAACTCCAAATAACATAGACTGACGCATACTATCTAATTCTGAACTTAAAGGATTAAGCAGTTTAATGATAGCGTTTTCTGTTGCGCCTAAAAACTTTAAGGCATAATTTGAATTGGTCAATGAATTGTTTAAAATTTCCTGAAAGCCAATACCTGCAAGCGTTTTTCTTATTTTACTGTG
>CALMMX010000015.1 GCA_937868545.1 uncultured Bacteroidota bacterium | reverse complement strand
TAATACTTTCTGCATTTACATTTAATTGAGATGTTTTATTTACTGCTTCTACAATTTCTTTTTCCGATTTATTTTTCTTAAGCATTCCTCTTACAAGTTTTGCTATTTTGTCATCAGCACATTTATAAGTTGTAACCTCAGCTCTTTCTTCCCATAAATAGTTGTTTTTATTTTTCTCATAAAAAGCTTTTAAACCTGCAGTATCTTTCACTGCTTTACTCCAAACTTGTTGATCTGTAAGATCAAACAATAAAATACCATCTCTGTATTCTTTTAATAAATTTTTAAAATCAGGGTATTTAGATTCTAATTTATCGTCTTCATAACTAATAACGGTTTCATCTACAAATTCTTTATAAGATTGTTGTAAAAACATGTTATTATCCATTTTTGCACGAGCAGTTTGGTGTGTTTCAATGTATTTAGCAAAATCATTTTGAGAAACCTTTTTAGCACCTAAAGTAAAAAGTTCTTTATTACCTAATTTATTAGCTTTGTTGCTTTCCCATTTCCCTAAATAAACTGTAGTATCTAAAACTTTTAAAAATTCATTTTTAGCTAATATATTTTCTTTAAAAGCATTTTCAGTTTTTACCTTTGCAATTAAAGCTGTTCTACCTGCTTGAGTTCTGCTATCTTTTCCAATACGTTGTTTCAATTCACCTTTCATATCATCGAAACTAGCTAAGCCTTTTTTATCATTTCTTTTAACTATATGCCAACCGTATTTAGTTGCAAAAGGTTCACTATAATCTCCGTTATTTTGTAATGCAAAAGCAGCTTTTTCAAATTCAACTGGCATACGGCTACTTCCAAACCATTGTAATTGACCACCTTTTTCACCACTTTGCTTATCATCAGAAAACTGACGAGCAAGGTCTTCAAATTTTTCTCCTGCTTTTAATTTAGCATAAATCTCATCAATTTTAGTTTTTAGATTTCCTTTTTCTTTTTCGGCCATTTCCTTTTTAAAAGCAACCATTATATGAGAAGTTAATATTTCACCTTGACTTGGTCTTTTATCATTAACTTTAATAATATGGTATCCAAAACGAGTTCTAACAGGCATACTTACTTCTCCAACATTAGTTTTAAATGCAATGTTTTCAAAAGGATAAACCATTTGTAGAGAAGTAAAATAACCTAAATCTCCACCATTTTCAACAGCAGAAGGATCTTCAGAAGTTTTTTTAGCAGCCGCTTCAAATTTATCAGAGCCTGAACTAACAGTTGAACCTAAATTTTTAATAGAGTTAAGTTTATTATTAAAACCAACAGAATCTTGTTTAGTTGAATTTTTATTTAACCCAGCAGAACTTCTTTTTAATATATTTTCATATTCTGTTATTTTAGCCGATGATGGAGCTTTTCCTAAAATAGCATCTCTTATAATCATTAATCGAGTATATGCTTCAATAGTATCCTTAGGTAAAGCACCCTCTTCAATTCTTATTAATATATGTTGCGCTTTAACCTCTGTTTTCATACGTTCATAAGCTTCTTTTAATAAAGCATCATTTACGTTATTATCCGTTAAATAAGGTTTAGCTAAATCTTTTCGGTAACCTGCTAATTCATTTTTGAAAGCAGAATTGGTATCTAAACCTCTAGCCTCTGCTTCAAATACTTTCATTTTATAAGTTGAAAATAAATCAACATAATCTTTAACCGATTTTTGTTCTTTATTTACTTCTTTACCACTGTTCTTTTTATAAACATATTCAAACTCACTCTTATTAATTGGTTTCCCATTAAGAGTCATAATTACAGGCTCATTGTTTTGTGCATAAGATGTAAAACAAATTGCAGATAAGCTTAATAATCCAAGAGTACTTTTCTTCATATGATATTTAAATTATTTGTGTTTTTTATTTGGGTTGGCAAATTTAAAATTAGTTTTGTGTAAATGTTAAATTATTTAATAATTTCTTCCAACTTTGCATCTAATTCAGGGCCACGTAAGTTTTTAGCAACTATTTTCCCTTCTTTATCTATTAATAGATTTTGAGGAATACTAGTAATTCCATATAGTTTACCAGCTTCGTTACCCCAACCTTTTAAATCGCTTATTTGAGTCCAAGTTAAATTATCCTTTTCAATTGCTTTAATCCAAGCATCTTTATTTTGATCAAATGAAACGCCTAAAACAGTAAAACCTTTGTCTTTGTATTTATTATAAGCATTAACAACGTTAGGGTTTTCAGCTCTACAAGGACCGCACCAGCTTGCCCAAAAATCAACTAATACATATTTACCTTTTAAATCTTTTAAGTTTACCATTTTCCCATTAGGATCTGCTTGAGCAAAATTTACAGCAGGATAACCAATCATAGTACCTCTTAGCTGTATTAGTTTCTCTCTTCCTAGTTTACCATACTTAGTATTTTCGGTACTTTTATCTAAAAGATTAACCATTCTTTCAAGTTCTTCAATAGGAGCTTGAGAATTTTGATAATTATAGTAAAGAGCGTATCCACTAATTGGTGATTTAGAGTGACCTTTAATATAAGTTTCTAAAGCAGCTTTAACTTCTTTATCCATATTTTGATATTCAGCCACTTTTTGGTTCATAGTAGCATTATCACCTTTTGCTTTTGCTTCATTATAAGCATTTACTATAGATTGTTGTTTCAATCCAAATCCATTCATTAATGTATTATATTCTATGTAATCCTTTTGAGTTTCACCTCCTTGAACTGTTGCAAATTGTAAACTATCAATATTACCATTTACATTTATTTTACCAGCATCAACAAAAAATATGAGGTTAGGTTGTTCATTAATATTATTAGTTTTGGTAATCCAATACATATTTGGTTCAATTGATTTACCATTTAAAATAAACTTACCTCCTTTTATTTTAACGCTATCAGTAATATTTAAATTATCCCATTTATGGTGAATATATACTTTAGAATTTTCTTTAATATTTCTTAATGAACCATTAATAGAAAAATTAAAACTCTTTTGAGCATAAATTCCAAAAGAAATTGACGATAATAATACAAAAATTGACTTTCTCATTATATTTAAATTGTTTGAAAACAAGCAAATGTAACTTTTATTGCCTTTAATTACAGTAATTATTCGTTAAAAAATGAAAAAATATAATTTTTGATTTTTTTTAGCAAAATCTATTTTTTTATTTTTTAAATACGATTTTAAGTATATATTTGCACCCCGATTTTTAAATATTAAATCGTTGATTATAAATATTTTGTAAATGACTAAAGCAGATATAGTAAACGAAATTTCAGAAAAGACAGGAATTGAGAAAATTGTAGTGCAAACTACGGTTGAAGCTTTCATGAAATCAATTCGCACTTCAATGACTGAAGGAAAAAATGTGTATTTAAGAGGATTTGGCACTTTTGTAGTTAAAAAGCGTGCGGAAAAAATTGGTAGAAATATTTCAAAAAACACAACTGTTGTTATTCCAGCTCATTTTATCCCTGCATTTAAACCTGCAAAAACATTTAGTGAACGTGTAAAGAAAAATGTAAAAGTTGCAGAACCTATAGATAACAAACAAATTGAATGACACTAACTCGTAAAACACAGATTGGTTTAGTATTAACGACTCTTGTTTTATTCGTTCTTTTATTTCTTGCGCCAAAAACACATTCAAGTAAAAAGCTTGAAGATTCAAAACTTCCTATGAATAAAGAATCTCAAGCTAATGTTGAAGCATTTTTAACAATTGCTACTAAGTCTTTAAATAACGATTTAAAAACTGAATATGATGGATTGGTAAAAAATGCAAATGCATCGTCAATTGACACTTCATTTATGTCAGTTGTACAATTTTGGGATAAACAAAAAAGACCAGATTTTGCTTCCTATTATTTTGAAAAAATTGCGGATAAAAAACAAAATTTCGAAACCTATTTAAAGGCTGGAGATAGGTACTATTATTCAATAAAATTTATTAAAGATAATGCAGAAATCGAAGCATTGTATCAATCTGCAATTAGTTGTTATAATAAAGCTCTTGAGAAAAACAGCAAAAATAGTGAAGCAAAAATTCAACTAGCGGCATGTTTTGTAGAAGATGGAAAGGATCCAATGAAGGGTATAAGTCTTTTACGTGAAGTAGAAAAAATAGATAGTAATAATGTTAAGTTACAATTAACATTTGCATTTTTCTCTGTAAAATCTGGTCAACTAGATAAAGCAATTAAACGCTTTAATAAAGTGCTAGAAATAGATCCTCTGTTTATTGAAGCTTATTTGCATTTAGCTGATGCATATGAACAACAAGGAGATACAAATAAAACAATTGAAATGTTAAGTAAATATGCAAGCTTAACAAATGATGAAATGGCAAAGCAAGAAGTACAAAAAAACATTGAACAACTAAAAAAAGTAAATAATTAACCTAATATAAATTTTTAAACAATAAAATTATGCCAAGCGGAAAGAAAAGAAAAAGACATAAAATGGCCACTCATAAACGTAAAAAACGTTTAAGAAAGAATCGTCATAAGAAAAAATAATTAGCTAAGCTGATTATTTTAATGAACAATTAATCAAATACAGAAAGTTTTTAAACAAACTTTCTGTATTTGCTATTGCATACAACAAAGTGTAATTAATACATTTTTTTGTTGATGTTTAGTATATTATTATCATGATTTAATTTATAAATATTAGCTATTACAATAGTTAATATGTTTTTATGTATAAATTAATTTCATTAAAAAATTAAATAAAATGAATGTAGAACTAGTAATTAATTCTACGCCAAGCGAGGTTGTTATAGGTTTATTAAACGATAAGCGTTTAATAGAACTTCATAAAGAAAAAAATAACATAAAATTTTCGGTTGGCGATATATACTTGGGTAAAGTAAAAAAGGTAATGACTGGCCTTAATGCTGCATTTGTAGATGTTGGCTATGAAAAAGATGCCTTTTTACATTATTTAGATTTAGGTCCGCAAGCAAATTCACTTTTTAAATATGTTGATTCTGTAAGAAATGGAAAACAAAATGTTTCAAATTTAATGTATTTTAAAAATGAAGCTGATATTAGTAAAGATGGAAAAATAAACGATGCTGTAAAATCAGGGCAATATGTTTTAGTACAAGTTGCAAAAGAGCCAATATCATCAAAAGGACCGCGCATTACAACTGAAATTTCTATTGCAGGTCGTTACATTGTATTAATACCATTTTCTGATAAAATTTCTGTTTCCTCAAAAATAAGAAGTAGCGAAGAAAAAACTCGTTTAAAGGCTTTAATGCAAAGCATAAAACCTAAAAATTTCGGTGTAATTATTCGTACAGTTGCTGAAGGGAAATCTGTAGCAGATATTGAAGGAGATGTGGCTGATTTAGTATCAAAATGGGAAACATGCTTTAAAGCTTTGCAAAATGCAGAGCCTCCTTTTAGATTATTAGGAGAAGTTGATAGAACAAATGCCATTTTAAGGGATTTTTTAAATGCATCTTTTAATGCTATTCATGTAAATAGTGAGAAAGTTTATGATGATTTAAAATCTTATATTAAAACCATATCACCTGATAAAGTTGATATTTTAAAACACTATACGGGTAAAGTGCCGATTTTTGATAATTTCGGAATAGATCGTCAAATAAAATCATTATTTGGTAAAACAGTGTTTATGAAAAGTGGTGCCTATTTAGTAGTTGAACATACTGAAGCACTGCATGTATTTGATGTAAATAGCGGTAATAGAGCAAAAAGTGATAAATCTCAAGAAGAAAATGCTTTAGAGGTAAATTTAGAAGCTGCTGTGGAAGTGGCTCGCCAATTACGTTTGCGTGATATGGGAGGGATTATTGTAATTGATTTTATTGATTTACATGATGCCGAAAACAGAAAGCTGTTATTTGACAAACTTAAAGAGGAAATGAAATCAGACAGAGCTAGGCATAATATATTACCTCCTAGTAAATTTGGTTTAATTCAAATAACACGTCAGCGTTTACGCCCTGAAGTTAATGTAGAAGTTTTAGAAACTTGTTCGAGTTGTAATGGTACAGGTAAAGTGCAGCCAAGTATTTTATTTGTAGAACAAATAGAAAATGCATTACGCTTTATTATTAAGGAACAAGCCGCTAAGCAAATTACTTTATCTGTTCACCCTTATATTGAGGGATATTTGAAACAAGGTGGCTTTTTAAGAAGCAAACAATGGAAATGGTACTTTGAACATAAACAATGGGTTAAAGTATCAAGTTCTGATAGTTATTCGTTTATGGAATATCATTTTTTAAATAAAGATTTAGATGAAATAGTTATCTAATCGTATCATAACTAAATTAACAAAAGCCTCATACATATAAGTATGAGGCTTTTGTTTTTATTGTTTTGGATTATTTTTCAAGGGCGCTTTCCTCTTTTCAGGAACAACCATTACTTCTCCCATTTTTTGATGCTCAACAGGCTTTTGTTCAACACATTTCACCTTTCCTTTAACCAAAGTTTTTTGAGGTTTTGTATGTGTTTTTATTTTAGGCTTTGCGGTATCTTGTTTCTGAGGAATAGCTCTCACTCCCCCTAAAATTGTACTAACCACTTGAACATCACCCTTTTCATGAATAGTTGTTTGCGATGATGCAGATGATGTATTAAACAACCACATACCAAATGTAAAATACAAAATAACGGCAAAACGTTTAGTGAAATTAAAACCTTTAAAT
>CALMMX010000014.1 GCA_937868545.1 uncultured Bacteroidota bacterium | reverse complement strand
ATATATAATATTATTTTTGAATTATTTTTAAAGCAGATTCTCCAATAACTTTAAATGCTGTACGTCTGTTTTTTTGATGTGCAGCTTCAAATTCTGGACTTTTTGGAACCATTTTTGCAATTTCTTCATCGCTAATTAATGGTTTGGTTTCGCCATAACCTGTAGGTTTTAAACGTTCTGCTTTAATCCCTTTTTTAATTAAATACGTTACACATGATTGCGCTCTTGCTTGTGATAATCTTGAATTTAATAAATCACTACCACGTGTATCAGTATGAGAATTAATTTCAATAGAAAGGTTATCATTTAAAACTAATAAGTCATAAATTTTATCTAATATTTCCATTGATTTAGGACGTAAAGTTGCCTTATTTAAATCATATTCAATCCCTTCAATAACTATATCTCCTTCTGGAATTTTACTTAAGAAAAAGTCTTTTTCTAAGTGTGTAGTTTCTGTAAGTCCTTTTGTTGTAACACTGGCTCCACTAGCGAAGTACCCTTTTTTTTGTGCTTTAACAAAGTATTCCATGTTTTCCTTAAGTGGTGTTGAATAAAAACCTTTATCGTCTGTAATTAAGAAAATAGGTTCTTCGTCATTATGCACATCTTTTAAAGTAATTAATGAGCTTACAATTGGTTCATTAGTTTCTGCATCAAATACATACCCACTTAAATCAAAAAGAATGGGCTCATTTTCAAATTCATATAAATCATAACAATTTCCACCAGGACAATCTTCTCTATCACTTGCTAAATAACCTTTTGTTTGAAATCTATCTAAAATAAAGTAAGCATCATCTTTGCTAGAATTTATAGGTCTTCCTAAATTTTTAGGCATTGCGTAAACAGAATCATCAACATTTAGCGAACTCTTAAATACATCTAAACCACCAATTCCAACGTGTCCATTTGAACTGAAAAATAATGTATTTGAAATTGTATGAAAAAATGGACTTACTTCATCTAATGGTGTATTGATAATTGGACCTAAATTTTTTGCTTCACCAGTTAAACCGTTTTCATCTACATTACAAACATAAATATCAAATCCACCATTTCCACCGGGTTTATTTGAAGAGAAAAATAATTTTGTACCATCAAATGATACGTATGGTTGCATAGCCTTATAACCTTGTTTATTTACAGTTTCACTCAATTTATAGGCTTCAAAAAACATTCCGTCTTTCATTTTAGCCATATAAATATAAGATTCATTTCTGTTAGCATCACTCCATCTTGTAAAAAACATTACGTCATCAGCAGTTACAACTGATGAACCTTCATGTAAACCTGTATTTACTGGTCTACCAAAGTTTACTGGTTTCATCCAGCCACTATCTTTTAGTTCAGTGTAATATAAATCACATAAATATCTTGAATCTTGCTTTTCTGGATCTAATAAAACACCACCTTTGCGAGCACTTGTAAATAATAGTTTTGAAGGGCTTCCGTAATACATTGGAGCAAAATTTGAAGTTCCAACATTAAATACAGTAGTATCCATTTTCTTTAAAATAATTTTTTGCTTATAACTATTAGAGTCTAGAGCAAAATAACAAGAGCTTATATTTTTTTGTATTTCTTTTTTAAGAGAATCATTTTTAATAGTTTCTAGTAAAATCTCAAACATAAATAAAGAAGATTTGTAGTTCTTTATTTGTAATAATGCCATAGCATAATGTTTAGTATCTCCTGGATACGCTCCATTATCAACTACTTTTTTGTAATAAGTAGCTGCATTTTGATAGTCATGAATTAATCTGTAAGATTCAGCTAATTGATGATTAACATAATCTGAATTGGAGATAACAGCTTTTTGAACGTTGAATGATTTTTTTACGGTATCAGGTTTAAAATCTTTTGTTTTAAGATTTACAATTTGTACTTCATAGGGTAAAACTAATTCAGCAAGAATTGTTGTATCATCAAATACTTTAGTATAGTAATTAATTGCAGTTGCATAATCCTTTTTCTTAAAAGCATCATCACCAAATTTTAGCCAAAGTTTTTTTGATTGACCAAAAATAAGTGAACTTAATAGAAGTAAAATGGATAGGGAGAAATTCTTCATGTTGTTATAGTCTTGGACAATGGCTTACTTCTTTTGCTTTTCTTGGTTTAGATAAATAGGTAAATGATATTTCAAATGCCCCTCTATACTTTGATACATCTTTTAAAGAAGAGGTATTTGCATCGTAGGCAATTTTTGCAATGTAATTGTTTTTTCTAGCCCCAATGTAAACTACACTTGCATCATTATATCTATAATTTAATCCACCTAATAAATAGAATTCTTCTTGTTTAAAAAAGTACCCTGCATCTACAGAAAATAATTGCTCCGAAGCATTTTTCTGCAACATTATTAAAGCTTTAGGGATTACATAAAATAATTCAGTAATGTTAATTCTAATACCAGCATGCGCGTAATGCCTTATTGGTAATTTATTTGTAGTATGGTAATAGGTTTCAACTGGATTACTTAAGTTAAAGGCAGAATAACCAAAAAACGGATTTAACCTAGCTTGTTGTCTTGAATTATAATATAAAAAACCAGCATTAAATTGTGGAGTAATAAATGATTGTCTTATAAAATTTTCTCCAGTTGGTAATGAATTATCAAAAGAACCTCCGTTTGCAGAAGTATATTGATTATTGAAAGTATATAAACCTGCCTCAATTCTTTTTTGTGTTACCCCTGCTTGTAAACCAAATGAAATGTTATTAAATTTATTTTTATCTAATGGTACACCATAAGAAACAGAAAGTAAACCTTGCAAAGCATTGTAATTACCAATACCTGCTCTCATATTTATAATTTGCCCACCAAATCCCCATTTGCCTTTTGGAGCATCTAAACTAATTAATGCTGTGCTATAAGGTTTAAAAGCAACACTGTTCCATTGATTACGGTATTGTGCATGTACTCTAAATTTTGAATCAACTAAACCAGTTAATGCAGGATTTAAAAACATAGGTGCCGCATCGTACATTGACAAATGAAAATCTTGCGATTTTATTAAACCTGTGCTTAATAAAAGTATGCTTAAAATAATATTTTTAATTCTATTTTTCATATCTATCTAAGCAGCGTAACATCGCCCGTTTTTTTAATTCGTTTCCCCGTAAACATTTCTACATCTACAACCCAAACATATACTCCAATTGGTTGTTCTGTCCCATTAAATGTTCCATTCCAGCCATCTAGTTGATCATTTGTTTCAAATATTAATTGCCCCCAATTGTTATAAATTCTAACATTAATTGATTTAAAAGGGCCACCTCTTACTAGGAAGTAATCATTTTGACCATCATTGTTAGGACTAAAAGCAGTAGGAATATCTGGTAATAAAACAACTGATATTTCTTTTCTTACAGTATCAATACATCCATTAATATCTTTTACAGCAAGGGTAATCATATAATTACCAGGATTATTATAAATATGTGGTGGATTTTGAATATTACTAGCCGTACTATCACCAAAATACCAATTCCAATTTGTTAAAGAGGCTGGTCCAGTTGATAAATCAGTTAAATTGGTTTGTTCCAGAGCTTCTACTGGGTTTGGATTTATACTAAAATCAGCATTTGGACCAGGAATTACGGTAACAACTTTTGTAACAGTGTCCTTACATCCAAATGATGATGTTACAATTAATGAAACTGTATAATTTGTTGCAGCACTAAAGGCATGTTGAGGATTTTGAACACCAGATCCTGTTAAATCTCCAAAGTTCCAATTCCATGCTATAATGCTCCCCGAAAGTGTTTTTGTAGAATCTACAAATTGAGTAATATTCCCAACACATGGTGTGTTTTGGTAAAACATTGCATTAGGTAAAAAATAAATGGTAATTGGCTTGTAAATAGTATCAGTACAACCATTACTAGAATTGGCTACATGAGCAACTGTGTAACTACCAGGTGTGGTATAAATATGATTTGCATTACTAGAAATAGCAGTTGTTGCATCCCCAAAGTTCCACCACCAACTTGTTATAGTTCCTACTGATGTAGTTGAATTATCTGTGAATATAGCTGCTTTTTTAGCACATTCATTATTAGAAATAAAATCTGCATTTGGAGCAGGTTTGAATGTAATTTTAATAGTATCTCTAACCGCACTACATCCTTTATTATAGGTTGATGTGAGTAATAAATTTACAAATCCATTTGAAATATCTAAAGGAGATGGCTGATAATAGGTTGTAAGTAGAGAATCATCTGGAGTAAAAATACCCGTACCTAGAGTGGTCCATGCTCCTGTTGTCGTTAATCCATTTACTGATCCATTTAATAATATACGTTGGTTATCACAATAAAATCCATTTGGACCTGCATTAACTAATGGTGATTTGGCAATTGTAAGTAGTAATGTGTCTGTTACAGGTAAACAATCACTACCTGTAGAAGTTAAAACAATTTTCACTTGTCCTAAAAGCGTATCAGCGCTACCTAAAGTATAAATTGTATTAAGTGCAGTTGTACTTCCAAAAGTTCCATTACCCATCGTTGTCCATATACCAGCACTTGCACCTCCAGTAACAGAACCATTTAAATTGTAAAAAATATTACTAGAACAAATTGTATCATTTATACCTGCATTAACAACTGGAGTTGGTGAAACAGTTAATATTAAACTATCGAATACTGCTAAACAGTTTCCATTTAAAGTTGAAGTCAACTTAATAATTACACTTCCACTTGAAATATCTGCAGGTGTTAATTGATAAATTGAACTTAAACTTGTTGTTGATGGTGTAAATAAACCAGTACCACTTGTTGTCCAAATTCCAGTAGTTGATCCTCCTGTTACTGTTCCACTAATTGCAATTGTTGGATTATTAGCACAAACATATGCATCTGGACTAATTGCAACAGTTGGTGAATTTGTAAAATTAATTTTTAAACTGTCATATGTATTTGGGCAACCGGATAAACTACCAACTGAAGTTAAACTTAATGTAACACTACCAGCTAATAAATCAGCAGGTGATGCTAAGTAAGTTGTAACTAATGCACCTGTACTTCCAAAAGAACCTGATCCAGAGGAAGTCCAATTAGCTCCTGCAGCAAAGTTAAGTGTTCCACCTAAAGTTACAGGATGAATATTGTTTTTACAAAGACTAACACTAGCTCCTGCAGTAACAACAGGTGATTTAAAAATATGTAATACCATTGTATCTCTTACTGGATTACAATTGCCTGTTGATGATAATACAAATTTAAGTTCTGAAAGCCCTAAATCACTTGGACTTAATGAATAGGTAGTATTGAAACTTGTTGCACTAGCAAATGAACCTGTTCCACCAATTGTAGTCCAGATTCCAGTTGTTGCTCCACCTTGAACTGTACCTGTTAATGCAATTGTTGTTGTTGCAGAACAAATATTTTGATCAGGACCAACGGTTGTATAAACTCTACGTAAAAACGAAGACATATAATGATACAAACAACCTTCAGTTGGTGCACCATTAATAATACCTAATGCAAAAATAGAGTCAACAGGATTGTTATTTGTAATTAAATTTGCAGAACCAAGAGGTACGGCTGTTGTATTATATTGAATTTGAGCACCTTTCCATATACCTCCAGTTCCAGGAACAGTTGTAAAAGATGATGCAGGTACTAATGCAGCACTACCATTTAATTTAAAGTTCCCTTCACTTCCAGATTTACAAAGTACATTTATAAAAAAAGATTGAGTTGTACTTGTATTTCTACTAAATGAAACTTGGTTCGAACCTGCACAGTTAATTGGTGGTAATAGAGCTTCACCTAATTCGCAACCAAAACCAGAAGCGTGTAATAAGTATACATTTTTATCAGCTTGAACGTAAGTTAAAGGTTGTGCAGTTTTGTAAAAGTATGTATCACCTTTATTTAAAACAGTGTATGTAGTTGCACCATCATTAATTATTACACCAGTGAAATTTTCGGTTGCAACAATATAGGCTCCTTCAAATTGTGAAGAATTTAAACCTCCTTTGTTAATAATATATTCTTTTCCAACAATGTCAACAGGTACAATTTGATCTCCCATTAAATCATAACAACCGCCAACACCTCCTACAGAATCATCAGAAACTGAAACGGTAATTGGTTTATTAGCAACGATAATGGTTCCACCTAAATTTTGACCAGCTACAGAAGCAAAACGTGTTACATTTTCAATACCATAACTTTGACCAGCATTTAATGATATTGAGTAAGTAACACCTGCTAAATGGCCAATAACATTACATCGTGGGGTTATCCAAATTACAGTAGCATTTTGAGTTGCAACAATATCAATTTGAGATTTCGGCGTTGGTGAATAACCGCCATTATCTCCTTTTGTTTGAAAAGGACAAACAAATTCTAAACCCATACCATTTTGTCCTTTTAAGGAATACGTTTCTGGGTTATAAGGAACAGGGGTAATAAAATCCCAAACAACAGTAATAGGATAATTTGAAGTGATTTTTAAACCACGATTTTTAATTCTATCTGCTGGTATATTTTCTAAAGAGTCAACAATATGATTTAAAAATTTGGTAAATAAAGTATTTGGTGGCACAATAAAAGTTGTGTCATATGAATTTGCAGGTTGCCTAACTCTAACAGTAGTAGTATTACTAAATGTAGAAATTCTTAAGGCTAATGGTTTATTATCATTATGGCCTTTAGTTATCCAAGGAGCTGCAAACCAAAAAACGGTATCAATTTGAGCAAATAAATGCGAGCTACCTGTTAACAGTAGTATAAATAAAAATTTATTTAGTGCTTTCTTCATTCTGCTTTTTTAATTTTGATTTAATACTATTATCTATATCATTTAATTCTTCTTCATCAGAATCAAGTTTCTTTTTCTTTTTAATAAAATTATAAGTTAAAGATATTTCATGCGTACCAGAATTATACGTTCTTAATTTTGAAACAGAATAATCATATGAATACGCAACTGTAAATTTGTCTTTAATTATTACCCCAAGTAAGCCGCTAGCAGCATCATTTAAACGGTAAGAGCCACCTATCCAAAATAAATTTTTATAAATTCCTCTTACACTAAATTCGGGTTGAAGTGGTGTAGGACTATTAAATTTAAGTAACGCACTAGGTTGAATTACTAATTTTTTTGAAACATGAATTGAATATCCAATAGTTGAATAATAATGTTGTGATAAGTTACTTTTAGAATCTTTCCAAGTGATTTTATTCCCTAAATATTGATAAGCTGATATTCCGAAAAATAAATCATCACTATATAAATACAAACCAGCATTAGAATCAAATACATTATTAGAAAGTAAATTTCCAGTAAGCAATTCATCACCTGCATCAGCTATTTTAGCATCGTATAGTTTTATTCTATATTGCACCATGCCTGCAGATACACCAAAACCTAATTTGTATTTTTTATTTAATTTAACATGGTAAGCAAAAGTTAATTGGCCAGACGTTTTACCTAATAAACCTGTATTATCTGAGTTTATTAGAGCCCCAACACCAACTTTTTTTTCTTTTCCAACAGCACTATGCAAACTTATTAAGTATGTTTTTGGTGCATCGTTAAAACCTGTCCATTGATTTCTGTAACTTACTGAGGCTACTGCAAATGGTTTATAACCTGCTACTGCAGGATTATATGAGTAATTGTTTAGTATATAGTTTGTAGACAAAGGCAGTTGCTGTGCCTTTACAGATGCAACAACACAAACTAAAAATAGTAATCTTATTATGGTAGTTTTTTTAATCATATTTATCTAATTAATAATACACCACCTTTAAATGGTTCTTTAATTGTGGAATCATTTAAATTTATTACATAGTAATAGGTACCAACTGGTAAGAGTTGTCCTTTATAAGTGCCATCCCATGGTGTTTGATATCCTTTTGATGAGTATACATTTTCCCCCCATCTATTATAAATATCAACTTCGGCATTAGGATACAAAAGAGATAAGAATTCTAATTTCCATACATCATTTTTACCATCACCATTTGGTGAAATTGCATTTGGAATTAATGTAGAGATTTCATTTGTAACATTATTAACTTTAATAACTGCCCTAGCTGTATCTGAGCAACCATAAGAATCATAAACAATTTGAGTTACAATATAAGCGCCATTTGCATAATAAATATTTGTTGGATTTTGAAGTAAAACATTTGAGCTTCCATCACCAAAATTCCAGTTCCAATTTGACGAATATTTTGAAGTATCAATAAAACTAACTGTTGTACCTACGTTAATTCCTGTTGAAATAGAGTAGGCGAATCCAGCAATTGGACGAGGATTTAAAGTAGTAGACTTAATTAAGGTATCTTTACAACCATGATTAGATGTTGCAATTAAAGATATATTATATAATCCAGATCCTGGAAATAACTGAATTGGATTTTGCAAATTACTGTTTCCTGCACCACCAAAATCCCAATACCAAGAACTTATAGTTTCTGGTGCTGCAATTTTACAACTATCTGTAAAAATTAAATTTAAAAATGCCCCAGTACAAATTCTATTAATTGCAAAATTTACAACTGGTAACGGATAAATAGTAGGTGTTTTTTTAATAGTATCATAACATCCATAAGTGTTTCTAACAATAAGCTGTGTAGTGTAGGTGCCAGCTGCTGTATAAGTGTGAGCTGGATTTTGTAAAGATGATGTACTTCCTAAATCACCAAAATTCCATTGCCATTGGTCAAGAGTACCAACGCCTGGTAATGAGAAATCAGTGAAATTTGTTTGATTATTTAAACAAACATCAAGGAAATTAAAATTAGCAAACGGTTTTTGAACAAAAGTAATTTTAACAATATCAGAATTAGGATTACAACCTGCATTAAATGTTGATGTAAGTGTAAGATTTACAAAACCAGCAGATAATTCTAAAGGGGAAGGTGTATAAGTTGCGTTTAAAACGGAACTGCTTGGGTTATAAGTTCCAGAACCTCCACTCCAAATACCAGTTGTTGTAGGGCCAGATACTAAACCATTGAGTAATGTACTAGAATTGTTTTTACAAGAAAATACATCTACACCAGCATTTACGGTTGGGGCAGGGGTAAACACAATTTTAATACTATCTCTAGCTTGGCTACACGTTAAATTATTTGTTGAATTTAAATATAGGGTTACAGACCCTGCAGCAATATCAGATACACTAGGCAAATAATTTGTAGTTAAAAGGATATTACTAGGGCTAAAACTTCCAGATCCACTTGTTGTCCATTTTCCTGTTGAAGTAATTCCTCCAATTGTTCCATTTACAGTTAATGTTGGATTATTTGCACAAACAGAATAACTTGTAGGGCCAGCATCAGCAGTAGGAGCATGTGTTATTGTAACAACCATTGTATCTCGCTCAGCTGAACATATTCCAGAACCTGTTGAAGTAAGTATTAATTTCACAAACCCCGCTGCGGTATCTGCGGCACTTGCAATATAATTTCCAGTTAAAGCTGTACTACTTGGAGTAAAAGTTCCGGTACCAGTACTTGTCCAAATACCTGTAGTGGCACCACCAGCTACAGAACCATTTAAAATTATTGTACTATTATTAGCACATACTATTTGGTCTACAGAAGCATTGACAAGAGGAGATGGATTAACCGTTAACAATAATGTATCTTTTGAAACAGGACATGGCCCACTAGAAGTTAAAAATAATTTAACTGGTTTAATAGTTGTATCTAATTGACTTGGAATATATGTGTTAGATAAAGCTGTAAGTGAAGAACTAAAGGCTCCAAAACCATCTGTTGACCATGTAGCTGCAGTATTACCACCCCCAACTGTGCCATTTAACACTAAACTTCCATTAGCACAAATTGTGGCATTTGCACCAGCAAATATTGTTGAATATGCAGCAAATTCAGATACATAAGCATATGCACTTCCTCTTACAGATGAACCATTTATTACGCCTAATCCAAAAATATCTCCTGAATTTGTAACTGTATTATGTGAACCTAAAGGAACTTGTGTAGTATTAAAATAAATTTTTGCTGATTTAATTGCACCTCCTGAACCAGGAACTACCGAAAACGATGAAGATGGAATTAACGTTGTAACCCCATTTAAAGCAAAGTTACTTTCAAAACCAGTTCTTGTGAAAACATTAATACCTAATGAATCTGAAGATGATCTGGTAAATGATGCTGAAAATGTACCTGCACAATAAAACGCAGGAACTTGAGCACCACTCATTCTACATCCATAACCTGAGGCATGTAGTACATAAACTGGTTTATTTGATTTTATATAAGTAATTGGCTGTGTTGAACTAAAGGTATGTGTTTGACCAAAATTTAAAAAAGGTAAAGTAATGGTCATCCCATCATCAATGGTTAATTGAGTCCCATTTTGAGTAGCCAAAATAAAAATCCTATCATTATTTCCAGCTCCTTTATTAACTATGTAATCTGTTCCAATGAAGGATGAATTTGTAATTTGATCTCCAATTGAACTTAAACATCCTGATTGAGATAAACCACTTGATTGAATCGTAACTGCAACTGGTTTATTTGAAGAAACAATAGAACCTGCTAAACTAGTAGTTGCTGATCTTGCTGTATCTTGACAAGAAAATGTTTCCCCTTTTTGTAAAACAATGGAAAATGAAACATTTGCAAGATGACCAATAATATTTGTTTTTGGTGTAATTAAAACTGTTGTATTGGCTTCAGACGCAACAATATCAAAAGATGAAAAGGATTTTGGGGTTGTTGCAGGTGTTTGATTCCAAAATTCCTGCATAGGTACATAAAAGTCAACACCTAAAGCTTTTGGACCTTTTAACGAAAAGAATTCTTTATTAGACGCAGAACGGATAGAGTACATTAAAGATACTTTTTCTGTAGACGAAACGTAAAGTCCTCTATTTAAAACTGTATTTGGCACATCGTTTTCAATACTTGCAACAAATGCCGTTAAATTAATTGAGTCTGTTGAATTAGCAGGAACTACTTTTACAATAGGCGCAAATGCAAGATTAGCGGGTTGCCTGAGCCTAACTGTGGCAGGTTGGTTAAAGGTATTTATATACAAAAATATAGGTCGATCACCTAAACTTTGAGAAATATCTGGTGCAACAAACCAAAATGAGGTATCAATTTGGGACTTAACATTTGTGAAAAATGTTATAAAAAACGTTAAAATTATTATCTTTTTTTTAAGCATCTGGTTTCCAAAGTTAGAATACTTTTTAATATTAGCAAAAAAAATATCACATTTATAAATGTAATATATTGTTTATTAATGCTTTAATTAAAATTGGAGTATTTTTGAATTTGATGATTTTTATGTTTTTTTGTATAAACTAAGTCAATCTAAAATAATTTAATAAAAAATATT
>CALMMX010000013.1 GCA_937868545.1 uncultured Bacteroidota bacterium | reverse complement strand
GCGTTGTCAGTGATTGGTCCAAAAGCATCAATTGCTAATTGCATAGCAGTAGTTGCCATCATACCTGCTGCTGCAATAGCAACACCATATAAACCTGCAAAGTAATATGAACCCATAATACCACCTGCTAATGTTAAAATTGGAATAACTGTAGATTTCATACCTACTGATAAACCACCAATAATATTAGTAGCATGTCCTGTTGATGATTGTTGAATAATTGATAATACTGGTTTTTTACCCATTGCTGTGTAATACTCAGTTACAATACTCATAATTGCACCTACAACTGTACCAACTAATATAGCTAAGAAAACACCCATTTTAGTAAATGTTTTATCACGTAAAACGATATCACCTTCTGGTAACATCCACATTACTATAAAGTAAGAAGCAATAACTGTTAAAGCCATTGAAGCCCAGTTACCCATATTTAAAGCGTTTTGTACGTTTGATTTATCATCTTTAATGGTAACAAACCATGTACCTACTATAGAGAATAAAATACCTAAACCACAAATTACCATTGGTAATAAAATTGGCGACATTCCACCAAAATTATCTTTTACAATAACTTCTTGTCCTAATACCATAGTAGCAAGGATAGTAGCAACATAAGAACCAAATAAATCGGCACCCATACCAGCAACGTCACCTACGTTATCACCTACGTTATCTGCAATTGTTGCAGGGTTACGAACGTCATCTTCAGGAATTCCAGCTTCTACTTTACCAACTAAATCAGCACCAACGTCAGCAGCTTTAGTATAAATACCACCACCAACACGTGCAAATAATGCAATAGATTCAGCACCTAAAGAAAAACCTGTTAATACTTCAATTGCTGTAGAAACTTGATTAACACCTAAGTCAGCAAACATAGCTAAGAAAGCAATAAATAAACCTCCTAAACCTAATACCGCTAAACCAGCAACACCTAAGCCCATTACTGTACCACCAGTAAACGATACTTTTAATGCTTGTTTTAAGCTAGTACGTGCAGCTTGTGTTGTACGAACGTTAGCTTTAGTTGCTACTTTCATACCAATGTAACCTGCTGTAGCAGAAAAAACTGCCCCAATAATAAAGGCAATTGAAATAATCCAACTTGAGTGAATTTCTTTACCGTTTACTTCATGTATTGTTCCTGAGTATGCTAATAAAGCTGCTGCAAAAACAACAAAAATACTTAATACTTTCCATTCTGCTTTTAAGAAAGCCATTGCTCCATCAGCTATATAACCAGCTAACTCTTGCATGTTTTTATCTCCGGCATCTTGCTTGCTAACCCAAGCAGATTTTATTGCCATTACAATTAATCCTACAATTCCTAATGCAGGTACTAAATAAATAATTGATTCGTTCATATATTGTTTTTTAAATAAGGGTTGCAAAATTAAGGATTTATCTGTAATTTAAAAATATTTAACAGCTTGATATTCATTTGATTATAAAAAATCGACTGATTTATGTCGGTTTTTTAGACTGTTTTATAGAAAATTGAACCTTAAGGAAAGCCATTAAAATCCTTTTTGCAAATCATAAGCAACCAAATTGACGGAAATTAACAGAACAAACAGTTAATGGCAAATATCATTTTATTTAAAAACTTAAAATGGAATGCAATAATTAATTGGTAATTTAAATTAAAATACATACTTTAATAAAATGTTAATCAAAGTAACGTTGCTTTTTTTAATAGTGATTAATTAAATAAACTAAACCTAATAAAATAATTTATGACTAAAACTTTTTACTCATTACTATTAATTTGTTTGTTAACGTGTTTTTCAAATACTTTAATTAGCCAGTCTAATGCCACTATAAGTAGCATTAAACAAAATGGAAAGCAATATGAAATTACTATAACCAGCAATAAAACTTTTTATGTTGGTGGAAATACACATGTTTTGCATATTGGTAAAAAAGATTTTTCGCTAAATAAACAAATAAATGAAAATGGACATGGAACGATTATTTTTTATGTTACAGAAGATGAATTTAACAGTTTGGCGGATGGTGAAACTATTTGGATGAGTTATGGTAATAAAATTAAACAATCTATTGCCGAAAACATTGACCCCAATACATTTTTTAATAAAGACACAAAAAATGTTTGGTTGCTTGGTAAATTAAATAAATCTCAGTTACAGAAATAACACATTAAATACTATACATTATGTTTAAATTAAAAATCACAATTTCTATAGTAATACTATTTGTATTATTTTCTAAAACAACTATTTCTCAAACCGTGGTTGATCCTGGATTACCAGGAACTTATTCGGTAAGTGTTGCCAATTATAATTTAGGGGATGCCGCGTTTACTCATTCAACATTTCCTAATCCAATGGAAGTAAGAGGTTCGGTTCATTATCCAACTACATTGAGTGCTGGTCCATTTCCAGTTTTAATGTTTTTGCATGGGAGGCACTCAACATGTTATCAAACATCAAATCCATCAAATACTGCTTTAAGTTGGCCTTGTGCATCTGGATACCAATCAATAACTAGTTTTGAAGGGTATGATTATCTTGCCCAGCAAATGGCTAGTCATGGTTATATTGTAATTTCAATTTCTGCAAATGCTATTAATGCTGCTGATAATTCACTTTCAAATAGAGGCATGCCTGCACGTGCTGCCTTAATGCAACACCATTTAAATTTATGGAACACATGGAATACAACTGGTGGAGCACCATTTGGAACTTTGTTTGTTGGTAAGTTAAATTTAAATAATGTTGGAACTATGGGGCATTCTAGAGGCGGTGAGGGTGTAGTTGCTCATGCCTTGTTAAATAGGTCGTTAGGAAGTCCATATGGAATAAAAGCAGTTTTACCATTAGCACCAGTAGATTTTTTGCGAGAGGTATTAAATGGTATTCCATTAATGAATATTGCACCTTATTGCGATGGCGATGTTTCTGATTTACAAGGTGTGCATTTTTACGATGATACCCGTTATTCTCTTTTAACCGATCAAGCTCCAAAACATACAGTTTTAGTAATGGGAGCTAATCATAATTTTTTTAATACAGTTTGGACACCTGGCTCTTATATTGCAGGCACGTCCGATGATTGGGATGATTCCTATGGCACTACAGATATACATTGTGGTACTTCAGGTTCTGCGAGTAAACGTTTAACTCCTGCTCGTCAAAAAGCAGTTATGAATGCCTATGCAAGTGCATTTTTTAGATATTATATTGGTAATGAATTAGCGTTTGCTCCTATTTTAGAATTAGACAATCGAAAACCTCCAGTATCTTCTACAGTTGATAGCTCTGATATATTTGTTTCTTATCACCCACCAGCTTCAAAACGATTAGATATTAATAGACATTTAAATGAAGCTTCTGAAACAATAAATAATTTTTCGGGTACTGTAACTGCAGTTAGCTTATTAAAGTATGATATTTGTGGAGATGATTTAACTGAAGTAAATTGTGGCGTAAGTTCATCTCATGATCAAGAACCGCACAGTGGCACTTCTTCGGCATTGGGTATGTCGCAATTAGGCATAAGATGGAATGCACCTGGAGATTATTACGAAAATACTATACCAGTTGCTTATCAAAATTTCACTAATTATTTAAACTTGCAATTTAGAACTGCTATCGATTTTTCGGAAACGACTGCTGGAACTAAAATAAATTTTACAGTTCAATTAATTGATGGATTAGGTGCTACTAGTAGTAAAGAAATTAGTGATTATACTAAATCAATGTCTTACCCTCCTGGAACTGAGTTCTTAACTTTACCGAAAGTATGTTTTAATAGTATTAAAATTCCATTGTCAGATTTTACTGGTGTTAATTTATACCAAATACAAAAAGTTAAATTTTTATTTAATAAAACAACCCTTGGTTCAATATATGTTACAGATGTAATGTTAAGCGGTTTACAGCCTTTAGCAACTTCAATAGCAAATAACCAAGCTTTATCTTCTACCATTATTTACCCGAATCCTGCAACTAATAGTATAAACGTTAGTTTAGGAGAAAATAGTAAGAATGTTACAAGTATTAAATTATACGATTTGCAAGGTAAACTTATGATTGAAAATAATAAAATTACAAAGGATGTAGAAACTATAAATCTTAGTGATTTAAGCAATGGAGTTTACATATTGTGCATAAAAACTAATAATGAAGAAAAGAACTATAAAATTGTGAAGCAATAATTTTGTTGTAAGTTCTATGTATAAATTAATAGTATTTTGTTTTGCTTTTGCCTTTTATTTTAAAGCAAATTCTTTGGTTGTTATTCCCAAGGATAGTATTAAAACAGATAGTATTATTCAATACAGTAAATCATTTTTAGGTACACCTTATAAATATGCTACTAGTAATCCTGCTAAAGGCTTTGATTGCTCGGGCTTTGTAAGTTATGTGTTTAGTCATTTTAATGTAAAAGTTCCCCGATCATCTATAGATTATGCTCATATTGGAACTGAAATTAGCATGGACTCATGTAGAGTAGGCGATGTCATTGTTTTTACAGGAACTAATTCCAAGAATCGACATCCGGGACATGTTGGAATTATTATTTCTAGCCCAGGAGAAGAACTATTATTTATACATAGTTCATCAAATAAAAAAAATGGTGGAGTTAAGCTGTCTACTTTTAAAGAATCGCCTTATTATAAAGTGAGATTTTTAAAAATTGTGAGGATAGTTAATTGTTATTAGAATGCTTTTTATAATTTTATATATTGAAATTGATTATTTTGGTTAATGTTTTTCGATTTCAATAAAACATATTACAACTTAAAATGAAAGTAAAATTTATATTATTTTTTTTACTGACTTCAACTTTAGTATTTAGTCAGTTAAATCAAGAGTTAAAAGAAGAGTCGGTTGCTAAATGGACAAAAGCCGAGGTTCAAAAATTTACTACTGCCGATAAATATTTTGCAAATGAAGAGTATTTATTTGCAAGACAGATATATGATAGTTTATATAAGAAACATAGCTCAAATATATATTTGGGATATTTATTAGGCACATGCAGTATTTACGATGCTCATTATCAACAAAATGCTACATCCCTTATTTTAGCAGCAGAATCAATTAAAACTAAATTGGTTGATTATGATTTTTATTTAGGGAAAGCGTATTTAGTGAACGATAAGTTTGAAGAAGCAATAACGTATTTTGAAAAATATAAATCAAACCCATTAAATAAAATTGCAAAAGATGAAGTAGATTATCAAATTTCTGTTTGTGAAAATGCAGTGAAATTAAATAGTAAATCGGCAGTAGTTAAAATTACAAATATTGGAGCCCCTATAAATACTGCCGGTTCAGAATATACCCCAATTTTTTCATCAAAAGAAGATTTTATAGCTTATACATATAGAGGCGAACGCTCTATGGGTGGAAAGCAAATAGTTCCAAATAAAGTGGATATTAAAAATGGCATTTATTTTGAAGATGTTATGATGTCTGTAAAAAAAAAAAAAAAAAATTGGCAAGAACCTAAACCTATTAATGCTTTAAACACCAATGGACATGATGCCGTTGTTCATATTTCTCATGATGGACAAAAAATGTTTATTTACCGTAATGTTGGAGTAGGGGCAGGTGATATATACATTAGTAAGTTAAATGGTTTAAATTGGAGTGTTCCTGAAAAAGTGAAAGGAATTAATTCTAATTATTGGGAAGGAAGTGTGTGTTTATCTCCAGACGAAAAAACCATGTATTTTTCTTCTGAACGTCCTGGTGGATTAGGAGGTAGAGATTTGTATTTTGCAAAATTATTACCAGATGGCAGTTGGGGAAATGTGAAAAATTTAGGACCAGAAATTAATACAGAAAAGGATGAGGATTCTCCATTCATTCATTCTGATGGTAAGATATTATTTTTCTCTTCTACTGGGCATAATTCAATTGGAGGTTATGATATTTTTAGAAGTAATTATAAAATGGATAAATGGGAAGCTCCTTATAATATTGGTAAACCTGTAAACACATCTCAAGACGATAAATTTTATGTGGTTTCAGTTGATGGTGAAAGAGGGTATTATTCTTCAGAAAAAAAATCGGGGCAAGGCATGCAAGATATATATGTAGTAGAGCCAGGTTTGTTTGGTAAGCCCACTGCTTTAGTTATGGTTACTGGTAAAGTTACATTTGATAATGCCCCAATAAATGCAAGCGTGTTGGTAAGATCTAAATTTTATAAAAAAGATTTTTCGGGAACCTTTAATTCAAACTCTATTACTGGTAATTATTTAATTAATTTACCATCTGGAAATGAATATGAAGTTGTTTTTAAGCATTTAAATAAAACAGTTGTAAAATCAATTTCAACAACAAAAATTGATTCTTTTGCCCGCATTGAAATTGATGCTGAATTGTTTTCAGATGAATATGCAAAACTAAATGATACTAAGCTTGATTCTACTGTTTACAAATCAGAAGTAAAAAACAATACGAATGCAGCATCTGATCAGCTTTTAACAAAATACGGAAATACAGTTATTGACAGTTTATTCTACACCATTCAAATTGGGGCATATAAAATTCCTGAAAATTTTAATTATGCAAAATTAATTGGATTGCCAAAAGCAGAGAGAAAATCATTTTCTGATAATATTACACGATTTACAATTGGTATGTTTTCTAAATTAGTAGATACCAATGAGCTACTAATTAAAGCAAAGAAGAATGGAATAAATGATGCATTTATTATTGCAATATATAAAGGCGAACGTTATTTTTTAAATGATTTAATTAAGCTTCAGATTTTTAAATAATCCTTTATTAATAAATTATTATGATGTAAATATTTAAGTATATTTGCATCAATCTTTAGGGGTGCTTTATAAACTAATAATTATAAAGCTGAGATTATACCCATTACATTTAAATGCCAAACATTTGAATGTATGCACCTGATCAGGATAATGCCTGCGTAGGGAAACAGTTAATTACAAATTTCGCATCCCCTTGCGGAGTTATTTTTAACATTAAAAAAAGTAAAAAAATGAACCAATTAAAAAAAATGTTTGTGCTTGCCCTAGCAATGGGAAGTAGCCAAATAGTGAAATCTCAATTTACTTTGAGCGGAGTTTTAACTTCTCCAGAAAAAAAAGTAATTCCGTTTGGAGCAGTTAATATTAAAAACACCTATTTAACAGTGCAATCAAATGCCACTGGTGAGTTTAAATTTTCAAACTTAAAAGCGGGCAACTACGTAATAGTAACCAAGTGCTTTGGATACTTATCTAAAACAGATTCAGTTGTGGTGGACACAAATAAGACCATTGCTATTGAATTAGAGGAAGATAATTTAAATTTAGATGAAGTAGTAGTGAGTAGCACACGTTTAAATACTAATTCGGTATTTGCTTATAATGATCTTACTAGTGATGATATTAAAAAACAAAATGTAGGACAAGATTTGCCTTATGCTTTAAATTCTTTACCATCATTAGTAATAAATTCTGATGCAGGAAATGGAGTGGGTTATACAGGGATGAGAATACGAGGAACAGATGGAACACGTATTAATATTACAATTAATGGTGTTCCTGTAAATGATGCCGAAAGTCAAGCAACTTTTTTTGTTAATATGCCCGATTTTTTATCGTCAGCAAATAATATACAAGTACAACGAGGTGTTGGAACCTCAGTAAATGGGGCAGGTGCCTTTGGTGCAAGTATTAATATGCAAACTAATACGCTTAATGATAAGCCATATGCACAAATTGATAATTCAGTTGGAAATTATAACACTGTTAAAAACACCATAATGGCTGGCACTGGATTAATTGATAATCATTATACATTTGATGCAAGAGCATCTCGTATAAATAGTAACGGTTACATTGATAGAGCTTTTTCTAAAATGTATTCTTATTATTTTTCGGCGGGTTACTATGGAAAAAAATCGGTTTTAAAAGCTATTGCTTTTAGTGGTAACGAAAAAACGTATCAAGCTTGGTATTATGTTGATCAAGATAGTTTGAATAAAGGCAATAGAACTGATAATCCAGCTGGAATGTATATAGATGGAAATGGAGTAATAAAATATTATAATAATGAAACAGATAATTACAAACAAGATAATTATCAATTGCATTTAATACATACGTTTTCAAGTAAATTAACTGCTAATATTACTGGTCATTATACAAAGGGAAAAGGTTATTATGAGCAATTTAAGCAAGGAGAATCTTTAAGTAAATATAAAATGCCAGATGTGATAACCACACATGATACCATTACACAATCAGATATAATTAGAAGAAGGTGGTTAGATAATGATTTTATTGGCTTTATTGGAAATTTAGATTATAAACCAAATTCTAAATTAAATTTTATTTTAGGTGGTGGTTACAATAATTATGTTGGTAGGCATTACGGAGAAGTAGTTTGGGCTCAATTTGCCAATAGCAATAATTTAAATCCAAGGTATTATGAAGATAAAGCAACAAAAACAGATGCTAATGTATATTTAAAAACGTTTTATAAACCTAATGCTCGACTAAATATTTTTGTTGATTTGCAAATGCGCAAAACAGGATATGATTTTATTGGTTTTGACACTTCGCTAGTTAATGCACAGCCATTAAACGCATCATATACTTTTTTTAACCCTAAGTTTGGTGTGAATTATTTAGTATCGCAAAATACTACTGTTTACGGCAGTTTTGGAATGGCGAATAAAGAACCTAATAGAGATGATTTTACACAGTCTAGCACAAAAAGTCGCCCAAAGAGTGAGCAATTAATGGATATTGAAATTGGAGCTACTCAAAGATTTAAGAATTGTTACTTATCATTAAACGTTTACAATATGGAGTATAAAAATCAATTGGTGTTAAATGGAAAAGTGAATGATGTAGGAGCTTACAATCGTGTGAATGTTGATGCAAGTTATAGAAGAGGAGTAGAGTTTGAGTTAAATTTTAATGTTACAAAATATTTTACTTTTAATGGAAATGTAACGCTATCACAAAATAAAATTAAGAACTTTAAAGAGTATATTGATAGTAGCGATGTAAATTATACCATTTATACGCAATACCAAAAGAATTATACTTTGACAGATATTTCCTTTTCGCCAAATGTAATTGGAGCTGGTAATTTTATTTTTAAGCCAATTAAAAATTTAGAAGTTGCCATTTTAAATAAGTATGTTGGAAGACAATATTTAGATAATACATCAAATAGTAACAGAGCCATAAACCCTTATTTTGTTAGTGATTTCAGAGTTAATTATTCATTCCATCCAAAATTTATTAAGGAAATATCTTTAATGGCAATTATTTATAATATTTCCAATACTCGTTATGAAACAAATGGATATACATTTAGTTATTATGAAGGAGAAAAATTAATTACTAAAAATTTTCTTGCACCTGCTGCTCCAACTAATGTTATGGTTGGTATGAATTTGAAATTTTAATAATAACATTTTACAAAAAAGAGTCTGTATTAAAAGTCAATTTTACAGTCATTCTGAACTTGATTCAGAATCTAGAGATGAGTAAAATCAACCTCCTTAGAGATGCCGAATCTAGTTCGGCATGACGTTTTTAGACTTTTGAAACAGACTCTTTTGTTTTTAAATAAAAACCTTTAAAAACTATTTTTTAATCCAAGCATTTTTATGGCTGTTACAGCAGCTTCATCTCCTTTGTTACCATGTTTCCCACCAACTCTATCTAATGCTTGTTCTTGAGTATTTGTAGTTAATACACCAAAAATAAATGGTTTGTTGTATTTAATATTTAAATCAGTAATACCTAATGCAACCGAATTACAAATAAAATCAAAATGTTTAGTATCTCCTTGAATAACACAGCCTAAACATATGATAGCATCTACATTTCCAAACTCTGCCATGTATTGCCCACCTAATGTTAGTTCAAAGGCACCAGGAACTGTTTTAATTTTAATGTTTTCTTCTTTAGCACCATATTTTAAAAGTGTTTCATGTGCGCCATTTTTTAAAGCACTTGTAATGCTGTGATTCCATTCTGCCCAAACTATACCAAACGACATGTTTTCTGCATTTGGAACATCAGTGCCTTCAAAGTTTGATAGATTTTTTAATTCGCTAGCCATAAATTATTTTAAATAAAAAAAGGTGAAATAAATTCACCTTTTAATTAATGTTGTTTTATTTATTAATCAATATTTCCTAAAGTTTTTACACGAGCAATGTATTTTTCAACCTCACGCGCTTCTTCAGTTTTACCATATTCATTTTTTAATCTTTCATATAAACCTAAAGCTTCTTTGAACTCTGATTTTTGTTCATAGGCAAAAGCTGCTTTTCTTAAAAATAATGGAGTTGTAAATTGATTAGTAGATTTTTCTGATGCACTTAAGTAGTATTTAATCGCCTCATCTACATTATTTAATTCCATGTTAGCATCACCAATTAAACCAATTGCCATAGGTGCTACCATTTCATCTTTTGCATTAAATTTCTCTAAATATTCAATTGCTTCTTGGTATTTTCCTGTTCTTAGTAAACAAATTCCTGCATAATAATTAGATAATCGTCCTGACTTTGTGCTTGAATAAGAATCTGCAATGTCTTTAAAACCCATCATGGTTTTGGGCCCTTCAGAAGAAGGTACATTAACACCACCATTTAGTGCAATATTAAAACTATCTCTTTCAAAGTAGTTTTGAGCATAAAATATTTCATTTCCTGCTTCTTTTTCTTGCCCAGGTAACCAATATAATTTATAAAAACTGAAGATTGCAATAATGGCCAATAATGCGCCACCACCGTAAGTTATTACCTTTTTATTATCTTCATAAAAATCTTGCAATCCTTCTAAATCTATACTTTTTTTAGATTGAGATTTCTTAATTTTTTCTTCTTTAATTACTTCAACAACTTTTTTATCGTTTTGTACTAAATCTTCTGACATATTGACTTTTAATTTTTTGAGTTGCGAATATAAATATAAATATCTATATATAAAAACTTACATTTTATTAATTATTCCGTTACGGCAATGTCTTTTTCTAGTTTTTCTTTATTTCTAATAGAAAAAGAGAGACCTCCTTTAACTAAATAGGGGTATGGTATATCTAAATCGTTGCCAACTGCGTATAAATAGTAACTTCCTTTGTATAATGGAATCCCATAATTACCGCTAGCATCTGCCTGCACGTATGTGTCATAGTTTTTAACATCATTCCCAGGGAATTCGGTAGTGTTAAATTTAATATATACAATGGCATCTGCTACGGGTTTAGTATGATGCATTACTCGCCCTTTAATAGAGGCTTTTCCGCCAGTTGTATTTTTTTTACAAG
>CALMMX010000012.1 GCA_937868545.1 uncultured Bacteroidota bacterium | reverse complement strand
AGATGAAAATGGTACAAGCTACGTTGATAAAGAATACACAAAAGCATACCTAAGGCATTTATTAATTTGTAACGAATATTTAGCTGCACAAATTGCCAGTATACACAACCTTGCCTTTTATTTATGGTTAGTTACCGAAGCAAGAGAGCGTATTATTAACGGAACTTTTATTGAATGGAAAAATAAAATGGTTATTCAAATGGCACAACGCTTGTAATTTGAGCTTAACTGTGTTTTTTCCAATATGCTTTGCCGTAACTACAAAATAACTCCTTGTTAGCTAAAATGTTTTTGGTGGCAATAATGCAAACATTGTTTTTATCATCCATTGCAATTTTAGAATTATTTTTGAAATTAGATTTTTGAAATCCCTCTGCATCATTTGCATACTTTGCAAAGCACGGCACTTTCATAGAATCTAAAATTGTTCCATTTAAAAGGTTAATAAAATATTTATCATTACCTTTTGCTATGCGCCGTTTTGCTTGTATTTCGGTTAATAATTCACCCTTAAACACACTTATTATTTCATCTTTATAAATTGGTATTGCAGTAAACAATCCATTACCCGAATTATTTATTTGAGATGGTTTAATAAATAAATAATCAATTTCTAATGCTTCAATTGAATTTACTTGGTATTTAATTTTTTGCATTATCTATTTATTACATTGATTATGTTTGTAAGGTATGTTTATATTTTAGATATTTACATCATACCTGATACAAAACCTCAACCAATGATAGAAATTACCGAAAAGCCTGAAGTTGAAACAGAAATAAAAACTTTAGAAAGTGAAGAAAGACAAACTATAGTACATTGTAATTGTGGAGAAGATTATGCTTTTAGAATTTGGCCAAGTACCTTTTTAATAGAGCATGGAACAGGTAAAAGAGCAAAATTAATTACTGCATTTAATATTTCATTTGCACCACAATGGACTTTAAATGATGGAAAAGGATTTACTTTAATATTTGAAGGATTAAGTAAAGGTTGTACTTCGTTTGATTTAAAAGAAATAATACCACAAGATGGTGGATTTGAAATTCTAAATATTCAACGAAATAATATGGATGTTTACCAAGTGCGGTTTTAGACTAATCTAAATCTCTTTTTTCTCAATTTTACCATCAGCATATTTAGCAAAACGTGTAAGTTCTCTTGCATGAACCTGGTCGTATTTTGGCCAAGGCCAGCCACCAAATTGCGTTGCATGGTAATCTTCAAAAGCTTCATTAATCTCTTGCTTAGTATTCATTACAAAAGGACCATATTGCATAACAGGTTCGCCAATTGGCCTACCTTGCAACATTAATATACTTGTAGAGCTAGCGCCAGCTAAAACCTCAACATCAATATCTGAAATTAATTGAATAGCATGGTATTTATCAATTTTTGTTCCTGCCACTGTAATGTCTGAGCCTTCATAAAAATAAATGGTTCTGTTAATTCCTTTAGCTGTTTTAGGAATTGTGAATGTTGCATTTGCTTGCATTTTAATATTCCAAACAGCTACTTCATTATTTGCATCGGCCGCCCAAGAATTTGGTGGAGGATTTTGAGATTTTAATTGATTTATTTCACCAGCAATAATTTCTATTACGGTTGATTTATTAGCCTTATCATGATGCGTGTAATTAGGAATTTCATCTTTCCAAAACATTTTAAAATGAGGTTCTACCATTTTATTTCTTTTAGGTAGGTTTAACCAAATTTGGAACAACTCCATTTCATTGTCTTTATCCGCATTAATTAATGGAAACATTTCTGAATGTTGAACACCTTTACCAGCTGTCATCCATTGTACATCTCCATTTCCATAACGGCCAGCAGCTCCCATAGAATCGGCATGATCCACAATTCCTTTTCTTACAACAGTTATTGTTTCAAAACCCCGGTGTGGATGCCCTGGAAACCCCGGTACAGATTTACCATGGTACATTCTAAAACCATCTTTTATAATAAAATCATCTCCCATATGTCTGCCTTTTAAAAAGGAAGTATCTGGTCCCATTTCGGCATTACCTTTTGGAAAAGCATCTTCATGATGTACACAAAATAAAAATGGATCAGAGGTTTCCCATTGAAAACCTAAGGGTTTAATAGTTATTATAGGATTCATTGATGTTTTATTGGGTGATGTTATTTTTTTTAAAGATTCAGAAAATGAACTAAGTGGCAAAACCATACCAGATGATAAGGCCAAGAGCGATTGTCTTAAAAAGTTTCTTCTAGGATTTTCTGAACTCATAAATTTTATTTTGAAACTTACTGCACTATTTTTTCTCTGTATCCAACAGCACTCATGCTAAACCAACCAACTACTTTTACATTTGCATCGCTTGAAGAAACGTTTGATTTTATATTTTCGGGTGTAGTTGCAAATAAACCAGAATTAGTAGTTTGAGATTGTACTTGAAATAAAAAATTCCAAGTTTGCTCGCTAATAGAATGTATTTCTACTCTTACAACATCAAATTTTTGAAAGAATTCGCCTCCTGGAGTAATTGATTCAGCAATAGGAGGAATAAAAGGAAAACCATCTGCTGCATGGCTATAAGCACCATCACAAGCCAAATTAATTTCTTGTCCTTTGTTAAACATATCACCGTTTCTATAAGATTTAATCCAGTAGTAATCTGCATCATCTCCTAATGGATCAAATCCTAAGAATGCACATTTATAACCTGCTTCTCCACCAAATGCTCCAGCCTCTTTATAAACCACATCAATACTATCAACAGAAGAAGTACGATTTACTTTACTAGTAGCTGTATAATTAACTCCTTTAAAATTTATAGTTAATTCGTAATTATGATTTACTCTAGCAATAGTATCCGTTGGATTATTTGTAAATACATAATCCCCATTACTTTTATCTGTAAAGTTATAAGAAACTCCATTTGTAAGATCTTTTACAACAACAGTTGCTCCAATTACTGGATCGTTTTTAGTTTTCGCAAAATAATCATTGGTATAGGTTAAACGTATTTTTTGTTCAGAACGCATATTGTTTACAAACGCATCAACAGTAACTAATGGATTTCCCTTATCAAGTTTAACTTGAATAACATCTTCGCATGATGTAAAAAACACAACCATTGCGATAAAATAAAAAAGCTTATTTAATTTTTTCATGGTATTAAAATTTAAAATTATAAGTAATTGCTGGCATAATAGAACCTACTACAGAGTATCTTACTGCCTCATTAATAGTTGGGTCGTTTATACCTTGTCTGAAATAAATTGAAAATGCATTTCTTCTATTATATAAATTATAGACACTAAGCACTACCGTTTGTTTATAACGGCGATGATCGTTTTTCTTAAAGTTATAAGTGATGCCAATATCTGCTCTGTGATAAGGTGTATTTCTATAATTATTACGAGTACCTTGTGTATTATAAGGTATGTTATAACCTTGTAGTTCAACTTTTACATTTGGGAAAGTAGCAGGTGTACCAGTCATAAACACAAAATTTCCTGAAAAGCTTAAACGTTTATTTAAATCATAAATTAACACAGTGTTTATGTTGTGTGTTCTATCGTATTTAGATAAAAACCAATCATTATTACTAAGTCCATTTACTTGTCTTTCGGTTTTAGATAAAGTATAACTTACCCAACCATTTAATTTCCCTTTAGCCTTTTTTAAATAAAGCTCAAAACCATAAGCTCTACCTTTACCTTGAATTAAATCTGCTTCTAAATATTTGTTTAATAGTAAATCTGCATTATCTACATAATCTAGTTGATTTTGTAGATCTTTATAATATACCTCAGCAGAGGTTTCAAACATATTGTCTTTAAAGTTCCTAAAATATCCTAATGTTACTTGGTCAGAAATTAATGGCTTAACATTATTAGTAACAGGCGTGTAAATATCTAAAGGGGTTGAAGCAGCTGTATTTGAAACAATATGTAAATATTGCGACATTCTATTATATCCTAATTTAATAGAACTCTTATCATTAATAGTGTAATTAACGGCTAAACGAGGTTCAGGATTATTATAGGATTTTATGATTTTGCCATTTGAGAATTTTTCTTCGCTTTCAAATGGTTTGCTTTCATTTGGAATAGTATCGCGGTAATTATACTTAGTACCTTTTCCTAAATAATTAAACATAGACCAACGAATACCATATTGCAAGGTTAAACGTGGTGCTAATTTTTGCTCATTATCTATATACAATGCATATTCGGTTCCGTATTGATTATCTAATAATATTTTAGACTTACTTCCATCCGTTGCAGTAATTGAAGCGTCGCCAGGTTTAAAAGTAAATAAGATTGCTTGGGCCCCAAATTTAATGGTGTTTTTACTGTTTAAGTAATAAGTAAAATCTGGTTTAAGACTATAATTAATAATATTAGAAGTCCAATCGAAAGCTTGACCAGTACCAGCATCTGAAAAACCTAAATTATATTGGTAATTACTGTAAAAAGTACTAAGATTCATAAATAACTTGCTATTAAAAATATGGTTCCATCTTACAGTAGCTGTACTATTTCCCCAATTAAATTTAAAACCAGCACCAAATACGTCTCTTCCAAAATAACCACTTGCAAAAACCGTATTTCTATCGTTAACTCTCCAATTAAACTTAGCTGTTAAATCATAAAAATAAAATTTGGCATCTTTTAAATCAGGTTGTTTTTTGGCAAGAATTGGTTTAGCTAGTACATCAATGTAACTTCTTCTACCTGCAATAATAAATGATGCCTTATCTTTTAAAATAGGAGCTTCAATAGATAAACGACTAAATATAGTACCTATACCGCCATTAACTTCCATTTTTTTGCTGTTACCTTCTTTCATTCTAATATCTAAAACAGAAGAAGCTCTACCTCCATATTGAGCAGGAATTCCACCTTTAATTAGTTTTACATCCTTAACGGCATCTGGATTAAAAATAGAAAAGAAACCAAATAAATGCGATGAATTGTAAACAGGAGCTTCATCCATTAGTACTAAATTTTGATCAATATTTCCACCACGCACATTAAAACCACTAGCACCTTCACCCACTGTAGTAACACCTGGTAATAATTGAATACTTTTAATAATATCAACTTCTCCTAATAAAGCTGGCATTTTTTGAATTTGCTTAATATCTAATTTAGCAACACTCATTTCCATACTTTTAATGTTTGCGTCTTCTTTTTCGGCAGTTATAACAACCTCAGCAGTTTCTGTACCTTCGTCAGATAACTCAATATTAATAGTTTGATTAGCCGTTAAATCAATACTTTTAAAAATTGTTTTATACCCAATAAATGAAAACATAAGGGTATCGTTTCCGGCGGGTAAGGTTAATGAATAAAAACCATAAGGATTGGTTACAGTACCAACTTGAGAATTCTTTTTAAAAACAGTAACGCCTATTAAAGCCTCACCGTTTTTAGAATCTTTTACATAACCACTAATGGTGTGTTTTGTTTGAGCATTTATTTGCCCTATTATTCCTATGGTTAATACAAATAGTATATATATTTTTTTCATTTAATAATTATGATTTTTTTTGCCCTCAAAAATAGGAAACTTATTTTAAAATTAAAGTTTCCTACATGTTATTTTTACCGTTTATAATGTTAAGAATGTATAACGTATAATTTAAATAATTGTTGTAGAAAAACATAAAAAACGCCCTAAAGGTTAGGGCGTTTAATTTTTTCAATCTATATCTATAAAATCAATTAAATATTTTAAAATCAGTTTACTACTAATTTAAAATAAGCAAATTGATAGAATAGTATTACTTCTTATTTTGAGCATCAATTACGGCAATTGTAATCATGTTTACAATTTCACGAACGGAGCTACCAAGTTGTAAGATGTGTACTGGTTTTTTAATACCCATTAAAATTGGTCCAATTGCCTCAGCACCACCTAACTCTTGCAATAATTTATAAGCAATATTTCCTGCCGCTAAATTTGGGAAAATAAACGTATTTACATCTTTATCTACCAATGTACTAAAAGGGAATTGTTCTTTTAATAAATCATTATTTACAGCAAAGTTTGCTTGAACATCACCATCTACAATAAGTCCAGGGTAATTTTTATGTAAAATTTTAGTTGCTTCCTGCATTTTTTTAGGAGTTTCTCCATCTGCAGAACCAAAATTAGTATAAGACAGCATTGCAATACGTGGTGTAATATTGTACTGTTTAATTGTATTTGCAGTTAATACAGCAATATCGGCCAACTGCTGAGCAGTAGGATTTTCTGTCATGGTAGTATCTGCAAAAAAGTAAGGTCCTTTTTTAGTAACCATCATGTATAATCCGGCAACACGCCCTACTC
>CALMMX010000011.1 GCA_937868545.1 uncultured Bacteroidota bacterium | reverse complement strand
TCAGAATATTTACCCAGAGATGGTAGATGGTAAAGCTTGCCTTGTAAAACAAAATGGTAAAAAGGTAAAAGTTCTCGTTAATGAAAACTTTGAAAAATATGGCGACTATAACGAAAGTGCGGGCTTAATCCCCGCAAAACTAAATGGGAAATGGGGCTTTTATGATAATGACGGTAAATTAATTATTCCGCACATCTACGAAAGTATTCTCGCTTCTTGCAGTGGTAGCAACTGTACTGGTTGGTATGTTCAAAACCAAATAAAAGCTTGGGTAAAAAAAGAAGATAAACCAATCTTCATTGACAAAACAGGAAAAGAAGTTTCTGCGCCCGAATATGACCTTGTTATAGAAACAACTCATACAGGGGCAGGCTATTTTTTTAAAAAAGATGGTAAATGGGCATTGGCCGACAAAGATAAAAAAGTGCTTACCGAGTTTAAGTACGACGTTATTAGAGGTCCAATTACTGTAAACCCATTTGCTTATAAAGCAACAAGAGACGGGCAAGATTATAGATTAGGTGCTAATGGGCAAGAAGAAGCTGTAATGGAATCTAGTAGCAATACTAATAGTAGCGCAAATAAAAAAGAGGAAAAAACTAAATGTAATTATAAATGTAAAGAGTGTAGCAAAATAACACAAGGTAATTGCAACTCAAGTAATACTGGTATAACAATAGAAAATTGTCCAGTTCGTCAACCAGATCCTAAAGGTCCAAAAAAAGGACATGAGTGGGTAAAACAATAAAACTAAATTTAATAAAAGCCTGTTCTTAAAAAAGGAACAGGCTTTTTATTTTATTTTAAATTGACGTAAATAATTTTTCAGTTAAGAAGAAATCAAATCGTCACTCGGAAATTCAAAACTGCTATTCGGAAACAAACTCTCTCAATCGCTTTTACAAAACTTATTTTTATTACTTCTAATCTTCAATAAAAAAACTATGAAAAAATTACTACTATCTATCTCAATTATTTCCTCGTTTGCAGGTGCAATTAGAGCACAAATGCCTCTAACGGCTGGGCATCAATGGACAAAAGCATTTCCATCGGTTAATATAGGTATACAAACAGAGCAAGTGACCTCCAAAGAAACCAATAATGGTTATATTATTTCGGCAACAAACTTCAGATACTCTGTTGATGCTGATCCAAATCCTACAAATATTGTTACAGTATTGGCGGGCCATCCCAATCACTATAATGGCTTAGTAACTATATTAAACCAAAACGGAAATTACCAAACTCACTTACTTTTCTCTTGCACTAATGAATCAAAAATTGTGGATATTGCAACTGATAGCGATAATAATATTTACGTGCTTGGAATCAGTAATGCCCCATTAACAATTTCTGATATTGGTGGAACGAGCTCTTTTACCGTTGCTACGGGTTATTTTTTAGCTAAGATGAATACAAATGGATTTCCATTATGGGCATATCCTTATAATGTAAGTATTGCTAATAGGTTTAAATCTATTACAACTGCAGAAATCGGAGGAGTTAATCGTGTATTTGTTGGCGGTAGTGCATACCCAGGTTTAAAAGTAGATATTAAAAATCAAGCTACTTCAACTTTCTACCCAGGTAGTAATGGTTTCTATCCCATAGTTATTGCATATGATGAGGATTGCAATTATGTAAATTATAATCACATGGGTATATCAGCAGGTTCTGGAGGAATAAATACGATTAACTCGTTAAAATTTATAAACAATAAATTATATATGACAGGAGTATTTGCTGGTTCATTACAAATACCTGCCCTTAGTATAAATATAGCATCCAAGGGTGGAGATGATGTATTTGTGGCTAAATATGATGCTGTTAATTTACAGCCAACGTGGGCACGAAGACTAGGAAGTAATGCAACCGATTACGCTAAAGCTATTGCTGTTGATAATAGCGAAAATGTATATGTTACGGGAGAATTTACAGGCAGCAATTTCAATTTTGACCCAGCGGTAAGCGGCGCCACAAACTCTAGCGCAGAAAACATCTTTCTTACTAAACTTTACTCAGATGGTAGTTTTGTTTGGGGAAGACATTTTTACGGAGCTGTTTCAACATCTGAGTTAGTTAATGGTTTAGCTGTAACTGATGGGGGAGATGTTTTTATAACAGGGCAGGCACGCCCTCGAATAAACGTTGAAACTCAAGGCGGTAGTTATGTATGGACTATTAATCCAACTGCATTAAACAACAACAATGCTTTAGATATTTTCCTATACCGTTTAAATACATTTGGTGATATTGAAATGGCTACTAGTTTTGGGGGTTCTGGTAGTACTCCAAACTCTAGTTCTCCTTCAACAAATTATGAGCGAGGGGTAAACCTCAATTTACATAACGACAACCTGTATTTAAGTGCCACTACCACTATACTTAGAAATTTTAATGCAGAAAATATAGATTTTAATCCTGCACCATTTACTTTTGACGGATTAGCTGATTATCTTTCTTCCACTAATGGCGAATCTACCGCAACTCTTACGAAATATTATGTGTGTAGCGATAATTCTTCTGTTGCTTTCCCAAGTTCAATAGTTGGCACTTGTCCTAATAAATATTTACAATACACTCCAAATCCAAATAATTCTACTTATAGTTATCATTGGAATTGCGCTAGTTTAGGCATTAGTTCAGATTCAGCAATATTAAACATTGCAAATCCATCTACGGCGTTTGGTGGAAAAATAATGAACTTACAAATGACTGATGCTAATGGTTGCTACAAGCACTTATCCGCACCAATTGACGGAAGTGGTTTAAGCGCTGCAAGTGTATCAATTACATCATCTGCAACTAACCTTTGTAATGGAAACGCTTACACCTTTACAGCCACTGGTAGTAATGTAAAATGGTACGCCAATGCGTCGGATACAATTTCTGTAGCAAGCGGCAATACTTACACCTACTCTCCATTATTGCAACAAACTACGCCAATGGCAATTTATGCTAGTACAACCAACACATCAACAAGTTGCGAAGAACCAAGAGCATTACATAGTTTTACAGTTGGTGTAGTTCCTAAACCAATATTAGACTCAATAAATTCAGGTCCATTTGTTGGCTGTGCAGATGGGCAACCAAGATATGTGAATGTTTTTACTAATGTAAATATATTTGCAGATTCAATTTCAAACACAGTTATAGGAAACACATCAAGTTGGTGGAATTTAGGGAGTTATTATAACATGAGCACTCCCGATACAATAACAGTTTGGATTGAAGGCCAAGGATACATTGGGCCAACAAATTCAATACCTTGCGAAAGCATCAGATACCCAGTACATTTTATACTAATTAATTGTAATGTAACTTCTATTTCTGAATCATCAATGATAAGTAATACATTTAAAATTTATCCAAATCCAGCAAACGATGTTATTACAATTAATTATGATGGATTAAATGAAACAAATTCAAGTATTGAAATTACAAACACAGTTGGTCAGATAATTATGACACAAGATGTAGCTAATGAAACTTTAAAAAACATCAATGTTTCAAATTTATCAAATGGCATTTACTTTGTTCAGTTAAAACAAAATGGTAAATCTATCGCCACAAAAAAATTGGTGATAAACAAGTAACGAAAAGTTGTAATTCGTTTTTCATGTCGTAAAATCCTCACTCCAAAAAGTGGGGATTTTATGTTTAAACTATTTATCTAAATAATTATTTGGATCTTTATAAGTCCTTGTTGGTGTTATCACCAACAAGGACAACGAATAAACAAAACTACTATTTTGATACGTGGGAGCTAATAAAACAAAAAGCTGTTGGTGATAACACCAACAGCGGCAAAAAAATAGAAAAAAAATACTTTTTCTATTAATGGATGCATCAAAAAAAGAAATCACCCTCTCTTCAACACAATTCTAAAAGTTGTTCCTTTGTCATCGCTTTTTAAAACAAATATTTTACCTTCATGATAATTTTCGATGATGCGTTTGCATAAAGATAAGCCCAAGCCCCAACCGCGTTTTTTGGTTGTGTAACCTG
>CALMMX010000010.1 GCA_937868545.1 uncultured Bacteroidota bacterium | reverse complement strand
CAATACCTTTATTGAAGATGCTTACGAATTGTATACTAATCCAAAATCGTTTTATGCAAAAGCAGAAAAAAATAAGCTTTTAAGGCAAAATCAAAAAGTGATTAGAGAAACGCCTAATATGCTAAAGAAATCAACTAAGAAATCGCAAGATTTACAAATACCTTTAGATTCAGCTATTAAATTAGATGCACTGAAAATGGCTGGTTTAATTAATTAAGACAAATACATTTCTACTAAGCCTTCTGGAGCATTAAATTCGATGGTTTTTAGGTCATCATCAATTTCCACAATAAAATCATCATTAAATGGAAGTATGATTTCTTTACCACTAGGGTGAATTACTTTTACAATAACATTATCAGTTTTTTCATCAATTTCGGAAATGTTTCCAATGTTTCCGAGCTTAGTGTCTATTATTGAATAACCAATAAATTCGTTATAGTTTGATTCGTCTTCAAGTATAAAATCGGTTAAAGCAAAAGCTTTTTTACCAATCATTTTTTTTGAAGTATCAATGGTGTCAATGTTCTCTAACTTAACAATATAACCAGTATTTGTGGGTCTACATTCTGTTAAAAAATAAGGAACCTGTGAGCCATTCATATCTAAAAATACAGATTTTATAGCCTCCTCATCAATTTGAACGTACTCGTTTAAACGTAAAATAATATGTCCTTTTAATCCATGCGTTTTACTTATATATCCAATTTCCTGAGTTTCCATCTTAATCTATCGTTTCGTTATGTTTATCAAATTTAGGCAAAGCTAACTTATATTTTACAGCAATTATTCTAATTATTATAATAATGCTCATACTAATAGTTGCTGCAATGTTAGTATTAACATTTAAATGCAATAATGTAACAAACAAAACTGCACCAATAATACAGGCAGTAGCATAAATTTCTTTGGCAAAAATTAAAGGTATTTCATTTATTAAAGTATCGCGAATTACACCGCCAAATACTGCCGAAATTAAACCTAATATAACCGCTGCATATGGATTTACATGATGTTCTAAACTTATTTGAACACCAAGAATAGTGTAAATACCAACTCCAATGGTATCAAATAAAAACAAAGTCCTTCTAAGTTTAATGATGTATTTTTTAAATATGAGAGTAACTAAAAATGCACAAATGATAGAAATTAAAATATTTTTATCATTTAGCCAACTAATAGGGTAGGCGCCAAGCATCATATCTCTTAAGGTTCCGCCACCAATAGCAGTTAAAAAACCAGTAAAGAAAACACCAAAATAATCGTGGTAATGTTTTTTATCACGAGCAGCTAATGAACCAGAAATGGTAAAAAAGAAAATTCCAATAAGATTTAACCAATAAAATAACATTCTATTTATAAATAAAAATGATTTAAGATATACGATTTACAATTGTAATTAAACTTATATATGTGTTTTAGGAGTTAATTTTTCACCTTCCCATTTAGCAACCACTGCACTTGCAACAGCATTACCAATTACATTTGTTGCTGAACGCCCCATATCTAATATTTGATCTACTGCTAATAATAATAATAAGCCTTCACCTGGTATTTTAAACATGGCTAACATTCCTGCAATTACAACTAATGAAGCTCTTGGCACACCAGCCATGCCTTTACTAGTAATTAGTAATATTAACATCATTTTAATTTGATCGGCCATAGACATATCAATGCCATATGATTGAGCAATAAATACTGTAGCAAAGGTCATATACATAATTGAACCATCTAAATTAAAAGAATAGCCCAATGGTAAAACAAAAGATACAATACGGTTACTAATGCCAAATTTCTCTAATTGCTCTATTGTTTTAGGCATAGCGCTTTCAGAACTAGCAGTGCTAAATGCTAATAAAATAGGTTCTTTTACATGGGATAGTAAAGAGAAAAATTTGATACGTAATACCAAACAAATTGTAAATAAGATACCAAAAACAAAAAATAACAAACCTCCAAAAAAGCAGGCCATTAAATATACATAACCACCCAAAACATCTAAGCCTTGCTGTATTACAACGGCTGTTATAGCTCCAAAAACTCCAATAGGAGCAAAGCTCATCACATAATTGGTTACCTTAAACATAATATGAGAAAGGCTATCCATGGCTCTAATCATTGGTTTTCCTTGCTCACCAATGCTTGCAGCAGCAATACCAAAAAATAATGCAAATATTACTATAGGCAAGATTTCATTTTCTGCCATTACCCTTATAATACTATCAGGAATAACGTGCGTTATAAAATTTTTGGCGTTTTGAGCATTTGCTTTAATTCCAACTTCAGCTGTACTATCCGGTAATTCTAAATGCATTACTTTACCAGGTTCAAATAAGTTTACTATTACTAATCCTAAACCTAATGCTAATAAAGTTGCAAAGGTAAAATAGATAATTGTTTTACCACCAATTCTACCAACCGATTTAAAATCTCCCACTTTTGCCACTCCCATTACTAAAACGGATAATACTAAAGGAGCAATAATCATCTTTATTAGAAGCAAAAACATATCACTAAATATGGAATAATTTGCAGCAACTTTTTTCTTGGCTTGTTTTAAATTGGCTTTTTCTATTTTAGCAACACTAATAGCCAATTGCTTTTCAACTTCAGGATTTCCTTTTGATAATTGCTTTATATAAGATTGCTCTATTTTAGGATTATTATCTGTAATTGATTTATTAATACCGTAGCCTAATGCAATACCAACTATCATTGATATGATGATAATGGTGATAAGTCTGTTTTTTTTACTGAACATAAAGAGTTATTTATTTTTATAGAAAAATTGTTTAGTTTAAATCAACCGTGAAGTTTTATTTCTTAATACATGGTCTACAAGAACAAGCGCAGCCATACTTTCTACTATAGGAACTGCTCTTGGCAACACACAAGGATCGTGTCTGCCTTTACCATTAATAATAATGTCATTTCCGTTTTTATCTACACTTTGTTGATCTTGCATTATAGTAGCAACTGGTTTAAATGCCACATTAAAGTATATATCTTCGCCATTACTAATTCCACCTTGTATCCCACCACTATGATTAGTTGATGGCTTAATATTTTTATCATTTTGAGATGATTTAACTGAGATAAAATTATCATTCATTTCAGATCCTTTAAAATTAATAGAATTAAAGCCTTCACCATATTCAAAGCCTTTTACAGCATTAATGCTCAACATAGCTTTACCTAAATCTGCATGTAGCTTATCAAAAACAGGTTCACCTAATCCTATTGGTGTTCCTTGAATTACGCAGGTAATTATTCCGCCAATTGTATCTCCTTGTTTTCTAATTCCTTCAATGTAATCAATCATTTTCTCAGATGTTTCTTTTTCAGGACATCTAATTATAGAATCTTCAATAGTAGAAAAATCAAGTTCATTGTATTTTTTTTCAAGCTTTATAGGCCCAACTTGACTCACATAAGCATTTATAGAAATAGAAGAATGTTTTAATATTAATTTTGCAATGGCACCACCTACTATTCTGCAAGCCGTTTCCCGAGCCGAAGAACGTCCGCCGCCTCTGTAATCTCTAATACCGTATTTTTCTTCATAAGTAAAATCGGCATGTGATGGGCGATAGGTATCCTTTAAATGATCGTAATCATTACTTTTTTGATTCGTATTTTCTATTACAAATCCAATAGGGTGACCTGTGCTTTTACCTTCAAAAATACCTGACAAAAATTTTACATTATCTTCTTCTTTGCGTTGTGTGGTAATATGAGATTGACCAGGTTTCCGACGTTGAAGTTCAGCTTTTATAAATTCTAAATCAATATCTAATCCTGCAGGGCAACCATCAATAATTCCGCCAATAGCCTCACCATGACTTTCGCCAAAAGTGGTAAGTTTAAAAATTGTTCCAAAAGTATTACCTGCCATATGGTAAAAATAGCAAATAAGCTTCAATTTAATCTATAAAATAAATAACTTGCGCCATAAAAAATTATATAATGTCTAGATTACTTCTAAAAAATATAAAATCTCTTGTTCAAGTACGTGATGCAGGAATATTAAAGGTAAGTGGCACTGAAATGAAAAGTTTGCCATGTATTGAAAATGCTTGGTTAGCTATTGATAATGGGATTATTGCAGATTTTGGTGGTATGGAAGATTTCCCAGGAATTGAAGATTGGAAAGGATTAGAAATTATAGATTGTGATGGGAAACTTGTTTTGCCTTGTTATGCCGATAGTCACACACATATAGTGTATGCCGGTAATAGAGAAGGAGAATTTGTAGATAGAATAAATGGCTTGAGCTATGAAGAAATATTTGAACGTGGCGGAGGAATATTAAATTCATCAAAACGATTAAACGATGCTACAGAAGATGAATTGTTTGACCAAGCTATGATTCGACTAAAGGAGGTAATTAGTCAAGGAACAGGAAGTATAGAAATTAAAAGTGGTTATGGTTTAAGTACTGATAGTGAGTTGAAAATGTTAAGAGTTATAAAGCGTATTAAAGACTTAAACTTGATACCTGTAAAATCAACCTTTTTGGGAGCACATGCCTTGCCCTTAGATTTTAAAACGAATAAGGCTGGTTACATTGATTTAATAATAAATGATATGTTACCAAAAATTGCCTCTGGAAATTTAGCCGATTATATTGATGTGTTTTGTGAGCAAAATTATTTTACTCCAGAAGAAACTACTAATATTTTAGAAGCTGGTAAAAAACATGGTTTAATTCCTAAAGTACATGCTGAGCAATTAAGTCACAGTGGTGGTATACAAACAGGTGTAAAATGTGGAGCTATTAGTGTTGATCATTTAGAATATTGTAATGATGAAGATATTGCAGCATTAAAAAATTCAGATACTATGGCAACTGTTTTGCCTGGTGCAGCTTTCTTTTTAAGCTTACCTTTACCACCTGCCCGCAAAATGATTGACGCAGGATTACCAATTGCCTTTGCTAGTGATTTTAATCCAGGAAGTTCGCCAAGTGGTAATATGAATTTAATGATGAGTTTAGGGTGTGTACAATATAAACTAACACCAGAGGAAGTTATAAATGCTTGTACTTTAAATTCTGCTTATGCCATGAATTTATCTCATGAAGTAGGAAGTATAACTCTTGGTAAAAAAGCAAATTTCTTTATCACTAAGCCAATTAGTTCTTATGCATTTATTCCTTATTCATTTGGAAGTAACTTAATTGAAAGTGTCTATTTGAATGGGGTAAAGCAATAATATTAAATCTATAAACAAAAAAATCGTATAATTTATTATACGATTTTTTTATTTTATAAAATGGTTATAGTTACGAAAGTAATTCTTTTACTAAAGCCGAAACTATTTTATTATCTGCCTTTCCAGAAAATACTTTATTTGCTGCGCCCATTACTTTACCTAAATCTGCAATGCTGCTAGCGCCAGTTTGTGCTATAATATCTTTTAATCCAGCTTTAATTTCATCCTCACTCATTTGTTTAGGAAGGTATTCTTCCATAATTAATGCTTGTGCTGTTTCTACTTCTGCTAAATCTGCTCTTCCTTGTGTTGTATATAATTCGGCAGTTTCTTTACGTTTTTTTACTTCTTTTTGTATTGCTTTTAATGCGCTTTCTTCTGTTAAGCCTTCTGGTGATGTTTTTAAATATAATACAACCGCTTTTATTGCTCTAACAGCTTCTAAACGTTTTGCATCTTTTGCTAACATTGATGCTTTTACATCTGCATTTATTTTTTCTTCAATTCCCATAATGTATTTTATTTTTCGTTAAAGGTAATTTTTTTATTGTATTGTTTTTTAATTTTTATAAACTATAATTTGATTTGAGTAATGAATAAATACCGGTATCTAAAAATTCTCCTTCAAAATAAAAGTTTTCTTTCACAAGCCCTTCTTCCACAAAGTTAAATTTATTTAACACTTGTTTAGATGCCTCATTTCTTGGATCAATTAAAGCCTCAATACTATGAAATTTATACACCTCAAAACCATATTTTATTATAGCTTCAATTGCTTCAGTAACAAAACCTTTTTTCCAATAATTGGGGTGAATGTAATAACCAATTTCTGCTCTGTAATTTTCTTTATCTATTTTATGAAAGGCTACATTTCCAATAATTTTATTTTCTGATTTTAAAAATACAGCCCAATTAATTCCAATGTTATCATTAATTGCATTTTCATAACGCTGAATTAATGCTTCTGATTCTTCAATAGTATTTAATACTGGGCGACAAATGTATTTCATCATTTCTACATTACTCCTCATTTCCAACATGGTTTCTGCATCCAACTTATTAAAATTTCTTAAGGTTAAACGCTGTGTTTCTATAACTGGGAAAGGATTAAAACTAATTTCTAACATATTTAATTTTTTGATATTATCAATGATTTATTAATAGAACTAACACCGTCAGTTAACGAAACGATGTACATGCCGCTTGCTAAATCGCTCGTATTTAACAATATAGTATTGTTGCCTTCGTAAAATACGGAGTTCTTAGTCACCGAAACTTTTTCACCTAATAGTGTATATATTATGACAGAATAGGTTTTTGTATTTTTTAAATTAAAGGAAAGAGTAGCATTATTGTTTGCCGGATTTGGGAAAAGTGTTAATGCCTCTACATCGTCACTTACAGCATGTAATCCAGCATCGATGCTAATATTTATATCATCAATAAAGATATTATTACCACCTTTTCCATTAAATACAAATTTTAATCTGAAACCAGAAGTAAACCAAGAACTAGGGATAGTACCTGCATATAGTTTCCAATCGCTTATGTTTGTTGGATAAAATGCTGTAGTTTTAATTGGAGTAGTTTCAAGCAACGCACCTGATAAATTGAAACGTGTGAATGATGTTCCACCGCAAGTCATTGGTAATAGTAATTGTAATTGATCTTTATTACTTGTATCTCTTCTAGCAAACGCATATTTAAAACTTACATTTAAACTTGTTGCTCCTGTTAAATTAATAGCTCTACTATATAACTCATCCCTTCCGTTTAATGTTGAACTAAAATTGTTAAGCATTGCGCATTTACTTCCACTTGCTGAAGCCAGATTTGTTATTTGCCAAGTATTAGAGCTATCTAAATTATTAGTTAACCAATCTGCACCATATAAATTTGCTACAGTTTCAAAGCCTTCTGAAAAAGGGTAGGGCACAGTGGCATTATTTTGAACTCCAATATAATTTAATTTTGTTGCCGTTAATGTAGAAGTTCCATCGCTTACTGTAAGTTCTACACTATAACTTCCTGCTGCTGCATAAGTAACTGTAGGGTTTTGAACCGATGAAATAGCGGGTGTTCCTCCTTGAAATTTCCAAGACACACTTGTAACAGTACCATTAAATGAGGTATTTGAAAACACTACTGAATTACCTGGACAAATTAGCTTTTTATCACTCATAAATTCGGCTTTACATAATGGCTGCGGTGTATAAACACCTGTTGCTATTAAATTGGGGGTTTGCCATAAATTACTTCGAGCGGCAATAGTAGAATTTAAACAAGCTGTCATACGAGCTTTCTGCCCATAGGTAAACATGATGTTACAATAGCTATAATCCATCGCATTTTGCACATTGTCAACTATATTACCACAAGAGGCACCAGACAAATTACACGATTGCCAACCTATTGTTGGCGGTGTATCTGCAACTAAGTCATCTATTCCACAATCTTTTGTTGTTACGGCACAAGGGTAATAATAAAATCCGGGAACATTATTTCCTCCCCATATATGTTGTAAATTTAAATAGTGTCCACATTCATGAGCAAAAGCAACTGATTGTACTAAATTTGAAGTCCCAATTGTTCCTACATAATTATGTCCTATTACAATACCATCCCATAAAGGAATTGTATCTGCATCACTTGGCCAAACACAATGGCCCGCTAAACCTGCTGCATTAGAAACAATGTAAACATTAAGGTATTTATTTGGTGGCCAGTGAATTAAGTTTTTTACATTATGTCCACCTGTTGTAGTTAATGGGGAAGCAATTCTATTAATACCACTATGGCAATTTCCACTTGGGTCTTTTTGAGCTAATTTAAATTCAATATCACAATCGGCATGTAAGGGTTTAAATACGCTTACAATACTGGCAGTATCTGGCCTTAATTTTCTAAAAGTTTTATTTAAAATGTCTAAACCGTCTTTAATTTGGGCATCAGAAATATTTTCTATGCCATAATTATGAATAACGTGAAATACTACTGGAATAACATATGTAGCCGAAGTACTAGTTTTTCTTATGGAAGTTGAATTATAATTTGAAATGAAATTTTGAGTAAAACGTTCAAGTTCTTCTTCTCTTTTTATAACTGCTTTAGCAATTTCTTTATTTTTTTTTAGTGTTTCAATGCGCATTTCATCAGCACCACAGTGTTTAATTTCTGTTTGTGCTATAACTGATTTGAAACATATTGCTAATAACAGAGGTAGTATATTTTTTTTCATAATAAAGCAGATAATTTAATAAAATTACTAAAAAAAATCATTGATTTTCAATTTTGCTACTCCATACTAAAAATGTATTTTTACACTAATGCACAACATTTTAAATTTCTTTTGGAAATACAATTTACCGCGTTGGTCAATCTTATTTATTGACTTATTAATCTGTACTTTTTCTTTAACCTTAGCATTTTTCTTACGATTTAATTTTAAATCTATTCCTCAAAATGAATTAGATAATTTCCCAATTGCATATGCAGTTGTGCTTATTGTTAGAACTTTAGCATTTATTTTTTCTAAAACGTATAAAGGAGTTGTTAGATACACAGGCGCAAAAGATGCTACCCGAATATTTTTTGTTGTAATATTAAGTAGTTTAGTATTATATGGCATAAATATTTTTACTCGTCAAATTCTTTTAGGACATTATATTATCCCACATTCTGTTGTTGTAATGGATGCCTTAATTACTATTTTTATAATGATAAGCTCTCGTTTAGCTATTAAAGCTATTTATTTCGAAAGTCGTAATCCGGAAAAAGAAAAAACCCATGTTATTATTTATGGGGCTGGCGAATCAGGTATTATAACAAAACGTACTCTTGATAGAGATGTGGCTGTAAGATATAAAGTAGTTGGTTTTGTTGATGATGATGAAAAAAAGAAAGGTAGAAGTTTGGAAGGTGTTTTTATTTATTCTACTTCAAAGCTTACTGAGCTTATAAAAGATAACAATGTTGAATCGGTAATTATTAGTATTCAAAATTTAGCACCTACAGTAAAAAACAAGTTAATTGACGAATGCATTCAACAAAATGTTAAAGTGTTAAATGTGCCTCCTGTTGCAAAATGGATAAATGGTGAATTAAGCTTTAATCAAATTAAAAGCATAAATATTGAAGAATTACTAGAACGTGATGCTATTAAATTAGATACAGATAACATTAACCATCAATTAAATAACAAGGTTATTTTAATTACTGGCGCCGCTGGTTCTATTGGTAGTGAAT
>CALMMX010000009.1 GCA_937868545.1 uncultured Bacteroidota bacterium | reverse complement strand
TTGAATCCATTATACCAGTATACATTTGCCATGATTGAAATAGGTTTAATGAAATAAATAAACCAATACATGTTACTAATACAAGTTTTAATTTGGTATTAAACAAATATTGAATAAAATAAGCTAATGGTAAACTTAAAGCTGCATAACTTGGTATTAATCCTCTAACTCCAAAACAGCCTCCATACCACCAACACGACCAACTAGACACTACATAAAAATTAATTATAAAATAAATAAAAACTGGTGTAAATAATGGTTTATTGTTTTTAAACATAAATACAAAACCTATAAGTGTAAAAATCATTAAGGGTGTGTAAATAAACCAGCCCTTTCTAAAACTAAATAATACCTCTAAAATATGAGGATGCAGCAATTCTAAACCTTCACCAGGATTACCAGCACCATAAGGATTAATAATAAATTTACCTGAAGAATATTTCCAATAAGCAAATTGTATAAATCCAACTGAAATTAATACTAAACAAAATAATATAATTTGAGTTCTATAATTAAGTAATAATTTAATTTTATTTTTAAATGATTGCTTACCATAAACTCCATAAAATAATGGAATTAAGACACATATAATTTCTGATGGCCTGCATAGCGCCACAATACCGCAAACAATTCCTAAAAATAAAATGTGCTTAAGTTTAAATGTTTGGTGCCACTTTATAGTTAAATATAATATAATTGCATATAAACTGAATAATAAATTATGAGACATTGTACCTTGTCCATGCAAACTCACATGAAAAAAATAATTGGTTCCAAGCGCTATTCCTATTAATGTGAGTGCAGCAATTTTATCATTAAATAAAATGCATAGGATTTTTTTTATGAAGTATAAACCTAATAAGGAATAAAACAAACAACCATATAAAATACTTAATTGATACGGTCTAGAAAAGCCGTCTGTAGGATAATTTGTAAAACGAGTAATACCATCTGCTATAAAATAAAAAGGTGCAAATAAAACAGATAAACCAATTGGATACCTCATTACCCAGCTCCCATTATCCCATTTTACGGCTTGGTAAAAGGTTTCACTTGCATGGTATGTATTTAATATTTCAGTTACTGTAGAATAATTTTGAATTGTTATATCATTGTATTTTAACCCTAATGGCAAATACATGTAATAACCAAATACATCATACGAAAAAGTATTTATGGGAGGATAAACTATTACAAAATAGGAAATAATAAATGCTATAACATAATATGAAATAGTTGTTATTTTGTTATTCGAATTCATTAACTATTAAATAGCAATTTCTATTTTAATTTTTTTATTCTTTATTTTTTCGTTTTTAATATGTAACAGAGTTTGTTCAATTTTATTGCGTTTTAAAGCTACATAAGCACTAAAATCTAACACTTCTATTTTACCTAAATCTTCTTTTTGTAAATTACCTTTTTGTAAAAACATTCCCACAATATCCATTTTGTTAATTTTATCTTTCTTGCCAGCACTTAAATAAAGTGTTTGCCATAAACTAGGTTTTGGCAGTTTAAAGGTTTTGGGTAATGCTTCCTCTGTAGGATTATCATGAACAAACTTTGGTAAAAAATCTTCCTTATCCAATAAATAATAAACTGTGCCATTTGCATGCATTCGAGCTGTTCTACCATTTCTATGAACCATAGCATCTTCAGTAAAAGGCATTTGATAATGAATTACAGTCCCAATTTCGGGAATATCTAATCCACGTGATGCTAAATCAGTAGAAATTAGAATTCGAGTACTCTCGTTTCTTAGTTTAATTAAAGTTCTTTCTCTTTCTAATTGCTCAAGCCCTCCATGATAAAAACCATGTTCCACTTTATGAATATATAGTTGTTCGGATATTCTATCAACAGCATCTCTGTGGTTACAGAACACAATGATAGATTGGTCTTTAATTGAACCTAACAGTAGCATTAAAGCTTCGAGTTTATCGTCCTCCTCTACTCTAACATATTTTGTTACTAATTTTTTCGGTTCTGTACTGTTTTTTGAAACAGAAAAATTTAAAACTTCAGGTTTAAGTATTCCAACAAAATTAGGTATTTCAGATAATTCAGTGGCTGAAGTTAATATTCGCTTTTTTAGTGATTTGCAGTTTTTAATTATGAACTCCATTTCATCTTTAAAACCAAATTCCAACGATTTATCAAATTCATCAAGTATTAAAATTGAAGTCAATGATAAATCTATATTATTTTTTCTGATGTGGTGCGATAATCTTCCAGGTGTTCCTATTAAAATAGCAGGTGGTTCTGATAAATTATTTTCTTCAACTCTTACTTGGTGGCCACCATAACAGCAATTTACTTTAAATGGAGTTCCCATTTGTTTAAATACACTTTCAATTTGTATGGCTAATTCGCGCGATGGAACAATTACTATTGCTTGTATTCCCTCGATGTCTTTCTTTAATAAAGAAAATACGGGCAATAAAAAAGCTAAAGTTTTTCCACTACCTGTTGGAGAAATTAATACAGTATCGTTATTTTTTTCAATACTTTGTATAGCTGTTTCTTGCATTACATTTAATGAAGAAATCTTTAATTGTTCTAAAATAGAGGGTATTGAAATCATTTATAAAATAAGTTTAAGCCATTTTAAATCTTAAAACTCAAGTGGCAAACTTAAATTTTCTGTACCTCGTTTTACTACAACTGTTGTTTTATCACCTTTTTTAAAAGTAGATAATGCTTTCATATAATCTTGTACATTTTTTACTTTTTGTCCACCAAGTTCAATTACAACATCACCAGTTTTTACACCTGCTTTTGATGCAGGCTTATTATCTGTTACGCCATCAATACGCATACCTTCCCCTTCAAAAGCATAATCGGGCATAACACCCATTGTTACTTTCCAACTCGATTTGGCAGTAACGGGAGACGCTGTTTTTGCAAAGGTTAACTTTGGTAAACTATTAGTTTGATTAACTAATTCTGCAATGTATTCAATTACTTTTTTCTCGCCAGAGATATTTATTTTATCTACATCATCACTTGGCTTATGGTAATCAGAATGTTGTCCAGTAAAAAAATGTAAAACGGGAATATCTTTTAAATAAAAACTCGTTTGATCACTTGGACCAATTCCAGAACTATCTTTTTTAATTGAAAAATAAGTATTTGTTTTATCTAATAAAGGTACCCATATTGGTGATGTTCCAACTCCATAAACAAGTAACTTCCTTGTACTATCATTCAAACGACCAATCATATCCATATTAAACATGTAGTTAATTTTAGATAAATCAATTGTTGGGTTATCGCACCATTTTTTTGAACCTAGCAATCCTAATTCTTCACCACTAAAGCATATAAATAAAAAGTTATAATTTTCCTTAATATTATTTTTTGTAAAATACCTTGCTAACTCTAATACACCAGCAGTACCACTAGCATTATCATCAGCACCGTTATGAATTTTATTTTCTGGGTTTGCATCAAGGCTGTTATGGTCGCGCCCTAAACCCAAATGATCATAATGTGCTCCAATTACAATCGTATTTTCTGCATTATTATCTAAATACCCTAAAACATTAATTCCTTTTCGTTCCGGAATATTTGTTGTTGCAGTATCATGTGGGTTACTATTTTTTTTGAAAGTAAAATTATAAAAATATGAATCGTTTCCTTTTGGTATTAAGCCAGTACTTTTAAAACTTTTAGCTATATAAGTTGCTGCCATTTTTTCTTCAGCACTTGAAGTTCCTCTACCTTTTAATTTATCTGATGCTAAATACGAAATATCTTTTTTAATTTGCTTTTCACTTATTTGAGCTATTCCAGCAAAAGTAAAACTGGCAAAAATTCCTGTAATGATGACTTTTTTATTCATTATTTTAAAAATTAATAATTTTTTCTCTCTCGGTAAAATCCATTTCTACATCTTGTTCAGTGGTATGAGTAAGTTGTATAATGTAATTTTGAACAGCCACAAAGATACGATATTCGGGCACACATGGTGTATTTAGTTCTGTAATAGCCCATTTTTTAATATCAAGCACATTATTTTCTTCTTGTTTTATAGCAAAGTATTTAATGTAGTATGGCAACCTATTATAGGCTGTATCTGACAAAATTAGCTCACAATTATGAGTATTACCAGAATATAATGAACTTGACAAATATGAATCGTACTTATTGTTAAAACTAAAAAATGGAAAAATTAACATTAATGTTATTACAACATAAAAATAAATACCTTTAAATAAAATGGAAATATCAAAAAAGCGTTCTTGTTTAACATTTGCAAAAAGCAATAAATTAAGAACAATCATTGTTAAATTCCATGGCCAAACAACAGGATTATAATTATTACCAAATGGTCCTAAAAAAAATAGTATTAAAACATGCATTAATATTACCATTGGTACTACTAAATACCTTAATGGCTTTATCAATAATCCTAATCCTATAAATGTTTCAATATATGGTATAGAATGCCCCAATTTAATTAATAAGTAGGTTTGACGTTCGCTGATATGTTTACTTATTGGCGAAATTAACCATGAATAGGAATCATTAACAAAATGGGAATTGAATTTTTGTAAGCCACTAAATATATAAATTAGTGCTACCAAAACTTGAAGTGTAATAAAAATACTAGTGTAATTATTTGGTTCATCTACCCTGTTCCTATAAAAAAGTAAAACAAAAAGGATTAGCATATAATTGTAAAACCAAGGCTGCAATCTATTTTGGTCATCCATACATAAGAACACCGAAAAAAGTATAAGTAAAAATGAAATTAGTTTTGATTCGGATAAAAATGTAAAAACAATTAAAAGTAAGAGTATAGCAAGTAATACATAATCATAAGGAACTTTTAAGCCCACATAATTTTCAAAAAATGGAACCTTAGGAAAAAATCGTTGACCTGCCCATAAATTAAAACTCAACACTACAGAAACAAATAGACCAACTAAAATAGTAAGCTTAATAAATTGTAAACGATGGGTTAATCGCATATATGTTTAGAGAAATATAAAATTATAATTTACTAAAAATAAGGAAACACATTAGTTTAGTTTCCAGTATTTTATAATTTTATAAACATACTAAAGTTTACTATTAATCAATTTTTTAAAACCCTTTTTAGTATCTTTTATCATTAATTAAATTTTCAAGATTTTTCATATAAGTTTGACCTAATGGTATAGTAATATTATCACTTGTTAAGGTAATTAAATCACTACTAAATTGTTTAATTTTTTTGGTATTAATAATATATGATTTATGAACTCTTAAAAAACTAGTTTGCCTTTCGTTTAAATATTCCTCAATTCTTTTTAAAGTTCCATGAACAATGATTTTAGAATCAATATTGCAAAATTTAACATAATCTTTTAACCCCTCAATAAACAAAAGTTCATTTAAATTTATCTTCACATTTTTACCTTCAGATCTAACAAAAATGACATTCTCAGGTTCAGAAATTTGTAATGATTGAGATATATTACTATTTAAAGTATTTTGACTTGGTTTAAATTTAGATGCTTTATTTACAGCTGTATAGAAACGCTCAAAAGAAATTGGTTTAACTAAATAATCAAGTGCACTTAATTCATAACTGCATATTCTGAATAAGCAGTTGTAAAAATAATATCTGGACATTGAGAAAGAGATTTAGCAAAGTCAATTCCAGAAATCCCAGGCATATTTATATCTAAAAAAATTAAATCAGGTTTGTGTTCAAATAAAATTTGTCTAGCTTCAAATGCATTATTACATTTAGCCAAAACAGTAATATTTGGAAGTTTAAGACAATATAGCTCTATAATATTTTGAGCAATTGGCTCATCATCAACAATTATAACTTTTAAATTATTCATTCAATTTTATTTTAATACTAATACGATATATATTTTGTTCAAATGTTTCAACTAACTCATAATTTTTAGGAAAGAGTATATTTAATCGTTTTTTTAAATTATCAATTCCAAAGCCACCAGTGTCACCAATATTTTTAACGGAATTTTCGAAGTTATTTGTTGAGTGTATAAATAAAACATTCTTTTCTATTTCAAACCTAAAATCAACGTTATTTTCATTATTAATTTGTCTTGTTCCATGTTTAAAAATATTTTCAAGCACTGGTAACCAAAGCAAAGGTGGAATATCATAATTTTTATCAGATTTTATTGTAAAGTTTAAATTTTTGATATTGGGAAGTCTAAGCAATTCCAAATTAATTAAAGATTCCACTATTTCCTTTTCTTTAACAAATGGCATTAAAGAAGAATTTGATTCATATATTAAATACCTTAAAATATTTGCTAATTGCAATATAGATGGTGATAATTTGTCAGACTTAACAAGTGACAAACCATACAAATTATTAAGCGTATTAAATAAAAAATGAGGATTTATTTGATTCTTTATAAGTGCTAATTCAGATTCTAACTTTTCTTTTATAGCATCATCTAATCGTTTTTGTTGAACAAAATAATCATTCATAAACCAACCCAAAGAAAATAAGAAAATGAAAAAAAGTAATGGAATTGTTGTTAAACATGCTAATTCAAATAATTCAATAAACGAAGTTGTTCCATTTTTATATAAATCATTGGTACCTAATGACAGCATAGTTACATGATCAAACTCAGATTCTGGATAAAATTTATCAAATAAATAATTATAATTAGTTATAATAAAAGAAAAAGTAAAAACTAAAAAAATCAATCTAAAGAAATATGCTCCATAAAATTTATTTTTTAAATATTTAGGAAGCAACCATAAATTATTTATATACATCATCGATGCATAAATAATGAAGCTTATTGATATTAACATAATGTACTCAGTAGAGCTATACGGAAATTGAGAGGCT
>CALMMX010000008.1 GCA_937868545.1 uncultured Bacteroidota bacterium | reverse complement strand
TTTTCTTTTTTCCATGACGAAAAAAGAAACAAAAAAGTCTAGACAAAACACCAAATCCGTTTTTATAAACGTCTTTTTTATTTTTTATTTTGGTGTTTATGATTGGCTTCGCAGTTCATCACACATCCTTCGCTTCATTTCCTCCTGAAAAACTAGGATTTCACACCGTTTTGTCAAAACCAACCGCACCTCACAAGTCTTTCATCACTTGTTTTTAAAACTACATGTTGCATTAGCTGACATTTTTTCTATTGGTTAACCTAAAAATCCTTTTATATCAAAGCATTTAGATTATTATTGAACTAACGCCCTAAGTTATTCAACTAGATATAATCTACAAAATTACGTTCAAATTTATAGAAATATTTAATGCCAATAAATAGCATTAACATAGATACAGCAACTGAAACACCATAATACCAAATTTCAAAAACCATTTCGCCTCCAAATAAACAATACTTAAAACCTTCTATTGCTCCAACCATAGGATTTAAAAACATAAGCCATTGCATGTTTTCTGGAATATGTATGGCATTTATATAATATAAAGTTGGGAAAATGACAGGTGATACATACATTCCTATTTGTATAATAACTGGTACTATAAACTTAATATCCCTAAATTTTACATTAATAGTTGCAAAATACAAGCCTATTCCTAATCCATTAATTAGTGTAAGTAAAATAAATAATGGGGCAAAAATAATTTGCCAGTGCAATGTTTGTCCAGATGCAATGAACAAAACAACTAGGATTATTAATGAAATTAAAAAATCTACCAAACACACAAAAATAGAACTCAATGGGATAATAATTTTTGGGAAATACACCTTTGAAAACAAATTTGAATTACCAATAATAGAATTACTTACATCATTAAATACTGTAGAAAATAATTGCCATAACGACATGGCTGAGGCCACATATACGAAATTGGTTGCCGTGTTTTCTGAGCTATTAATTTTACTGGCAATAAACCCAAAAACCAAAATGTTTATTAATGGTTTTATTAATGCCCACATAATGCCAGCAAATGCTTGCTTATAACGCACTAAAAAATCTCGTTTAGCTAAATTAATTAATAGACTTTTAAATCTCAAAACCTCTTTAAAAGAAAAAAAGGAACTTAAGTTAGGATCTATTATAATTTTATCAGACTTCATTTTAAATATGCAGCACTATGATTGTACCTCACAAATATATACAATACAATGGGCAAATAATTAATTTTTAGATTTTTTTTAAACTACAATAACTTTAAACTTGTGGGTACTTAGCAGGTATTTCTAATAAAATCTGCTTAATTTCTTCAATGTTTTCGGTTGTTACAAGTTTCATACGAGTTTCTTTAAAATGGTCAATGCCTTTAAAGTAATTAGTATAATGAGGACGCATTTCTAAAACACCTAATTTTGGCCCTTTCCATTCAATTGATTTAGTAAAATGAGCCATAGCAACTTCTACCCTATTTTCAATAGTTGGCTTTGGTAAATGCTCACCTGTTTTTAAAAAGTGTTTAATTTCATTAAATATCCATGGGTAACCAATACTTGCTCTACCAATCATGATCCCATCTAAGCCATACTTATTCTTGTATTCTAATGCCTTTTCTGGTGAGGTAATATCTCCATTTCCAAAAATTGGTATATGCATACGTGGGTTGTTTTTAACATCTGCAATGTATTTCCAATTTGCTTCACCTTTATACATTTGTGCGCGTGTTCTGCCATGCACGGTTAAAGCCTTTATACCAACATCTTGCAAACGTTCTGCCACTTCTAAAATATTAATAGAATTATCGTCCCAACCTAAACGTGTTTTTACAGTAACTGGTAAATTTGTTGAATTAACAACAGCTTTAGTTAATCTTACCATTAAATCAATATCTTTTAAAACGCCTGCTCCTGCACCTTTACAAACTACTTTTTTAACAGGACAACCAAAATTAATATCTAATAAATCAGGCTGGGTGGCATCTACAATTTTAGCAGACATTGCCATTGCTTCTTCATCACCACCAAAAATTTGAATTCCAATTGGCTTTTCGTAATCAAAAATGTCTAATTTTTTTCGTGATTTAATAGCGTCTCTAATTAAGCCTTCACTGCTAATAAATTCGGTATACATTAAATCTGCACCATATTTTTTACAAACATATCTAAATGGTGGGTCACTTACATCCTCCATTGGAGCAAGTAATAATGGAAAATCTCCTAATTCTATATTTGCAATTTTTACGATGCGTAAATGTATTAATTTATTTAGAGTTCATTCAAAAAGTTAATTTAATTTTACTTTTTTTCCTTGACGAAAAAAAGTAACAAAAAAAGTCAAGCCAAATCACCAAATCCGTTTTTCTTCACACATTCCACGCTTCAGCTCCACCAGAAAAACTAGGATTTCGCACTGATTTGGCAAAATCCCCGCACCTGTGTATGAAAAAACAATATTATGTTATAATAGTTCTTTGAGAGAACTACCAAAAGACATTAAAATAAAGTAAGATTAATTTGTTTAACTCCTATTTATTAGATGTATTTTAACAAAAAAATGAATTTTATCTAGAGTTATTTACATCCACACTCTTTATCATCACACTTTTTAGATGTGATTTTTTTATAAAGCTTATATATAATATAAACTACAGCTAATCCTAATAATGTATATACTAGTATTGTTTGCATTATTGTTCCCCAATTTTAGCAGGATTAAGAATAGGAATTTGATGTGTTAATACTTGATTTAGAACAGATATAGAAACTTTATATGGACCTGTTGGTAAATTACTCAAATCCAACACGTAATAAGTAGTGTTTTCAATTGCTACACCATAAACTTTTTTATCATCTTTATCAAGCACATCAATTTGTACTTTACCTAAATTTTTACCCAAAACAGATAAACTAAATTTGTTATAACTAATTGGTAATAGTGTTATTGAACCAAGCTCAGAATCTAATGCTTTAGAATCATACACAATTCTATCTTTCTTTTTTAACTCAGTTTCATATAGTTTAGTGTTTTCTAACTTAACTTGAGTATTTTGAAATAGTCTATAATCATTTTGATACTTATAATTTGTATCGGCATTGCTCCAAACTCTTACATAATCTACTTCAAAAGAATTTGGCCATTTAGTATTTGCATCAGGCCCTGGAGGAAAAGCCCCTTTATTATGTGCAATAGAATTATTAAGAATTAACATTTGATCTGTTTTAAATTCTCCTTTAAAATAGGCGATTGGCATACCATTTAAAAATATTTTTACATAATCCTTTTGCCATTCGCCAGAAACAACATTCCATCCTTCTGATAAATTATTTTTAGTATTTATCCAACTTCCCCAGCCTCTGTGTAATTTTAAAAATCCTCCCTTAAAATTATTACAACCATCAGGGCAATGCACATCTACATGAATTTGGTTATCTCTTTCTCCTTTTAATTCAAAAAAATCTATTTCTTCATTAGGTTTTCCGCCATATAGCCAAAATGCAGGCCAAGTACCTCTTTGTCCAGCACTTTTAAATCTAACTTCAAAGTAGCCATATTTAAATAATTGTTTTGTTGTAATTAAACCTGCAGTATATTTTGATGTAAACTCTTGGTTTGGTAGTGTTAAATTATTTTTTTTAAGGTAGCCCGAATCTATTTGCCATGGTAGTAATTTTATGGTTTTAGCTTCTTTATTTGACATTAATTTAATTGATCCATCGCTTTCTACAACATTATTATTTGTGAAAAGTAATTCTTGACTCATGGCCGAATTTCCCCAAGGCATGCCATATATCCATTTTGTTTCATCTAAAGTTGAACCATTAAATTCATCCCCAAATTGGTAAAACCATTTTACGTTTCCATTTTTTTTTATTTGCCACATCACCTGAGCATTTGTTATTATTGGAAATAATAATGCTATTACAACTACTATCTTTTTCATATCTATTCTTATTTATACACTATTTCTGTTTCGGCAGTTTTAATGTATATATTTTAATGGGTTTAATGTCAATAACTAAGCTATCAAAATAGCAATTCAAATCATCATTTTTTTCTAATCCATTATCTGTGCATAAATGGGTGGCACCTTGGCTAATTCTTTCTTCAATTAATTTTGCAGTTAATTTACCTTTGGTATAGCCCCATCCTTTTCTATTAAGGTAATACAAATTTATACAATTACTTTCATCATTATCAACTATTACCTTTGCCTCTTTTGGCAACTTATTTTGAAGTGTCTGTTTATAAAACAAGAACTCCTTAGTAGTGCCTGGATGGTATAAATTCCAACGTTGATTGCATCTTAAATAGGCGGTTAACGGACAAACTAAAAATGTAAGAATAAATAACATTCTAAAATACTTCTTCTCCATTTTAAAAGCATAATCTAACCCCTTTAAAACAACCATAAATGCTAATGGTAAAAACGGGAATAAGTAATAATCGTGCACTTTGGCTATCATATTTATTTCGTAGAAAAAATAAATTATAGCTAAAGCCAACGTTAATATAAAGGATAAATGCACCTTGTTTTTTAAATTAAGTTGTTTAAAAACTGCTACTAATCCTAAAATAAAAAATGGGAATGTAGCGTAGTTAATTAATAATTCGGGTAATGTTGAAAGCAACGTAAATTGAGTAAAATCTAAATACTCCAAAAAAGTTATTCTATTATCAAAAACCCCAGCAATTACACCATTTCCATTCCAATAAGGTATTACACTTACATACCATATTAAACTTGGCAAACAAATTAAAAAAGGTATGATTAGGTATTTAAAATCGTATTTTTTAACAGCATCTGATGTTTTTAATTTAGATAAATACATAGCGCCAAAAACAATAAACGGCAATTTAAGTGCTATGCTTAATGCCAAAAATACGGCGCTCCAAACAAATGAACTGCTAGTGTTAGTTTGCAAATGTTTCATCCAAAAATATATAGACCAAATGCTAAAACACAATGCCATATTATCTGGAATTGGATTAACAGAATAGTAATAAATAATTGGCGAAAAAAAGAACAGCCAAGGCATTGAAAATCGTATGATTTTATTAGGTGTTATTAGAGCAGTTAGTTTATAAATACCAAAAACAGAAAACAACGAAATAGCAAACATACACAACCTTGTAATGATGATGTGATTTCCGAAAATCTTATAAAAAAAGGCAATTAGCCACTGCATGAGCGGAAACTCCATTCTGTAAAGGCCATTATTAAACGAAATATCATTAATATGTGGTGAAAAAATAGAGAAGTCCTGGTACGCGAAATTTAAAATTACAGTTTGCGTTTGTGTTTGTCGCCAAGTATGTATGCCAATAAAATCTAATCCAAATATTCTAAAATGCTGAATTACACCTATACTAATTAAAAGAATAGCAAAAATGTAAGGAAACCATTTATAATTTATTATTTGTTGTAATTTATTCATTATTTATGGTCAAAAATAACCTAAAATACCTATTTTCGCTACAAATTTTATTAGAAATGATAACAGCAGAAACTCCAGTTAAGTTTGATAGAAGAAAACATAAAGACGATACTCTTTTAACTTTATATAAAAATATTTTAACGCCCCGAATGATTGAAGAAAAAATGCTTCTTTTATTACGACAAGGTAAAATTGCTAAATGGTTTAGCGGTATTGGGCAAGAAGCAATTTCGGTAGGTGTTGCGTCTGCATTAAATAACGATGAGTTTATTTTACCAATGCACCGTAATTTGGGAGTATTTACAACGCGTGGTATTCCTATGAACCGTTTGTTTTCTCAATTTCAAGGTAAACCAAGTGGCTTTACACAAGGGCGCGATAGAAGTTTTCACTTTGGATCGCAAGAATACCATGTTGTTGGAATGATTTCGCATTTAGGTCCGCAATTAGGCGTGGCAGATGGTATTGCATTAGGAAACAAATTAAGAAACGATAAAAAAGTAACTGTAGTTTTTAGTGGTGATGGTGGCGCTAGTGAAGGAGATTTTCATGAAAGTATTAATACAGCTGCTGTTTGGGATTTACCAGTAATTTTTGTTATTGAAAATAACGGTTATGGTTTATCTACTCCTAGCAACGAGCAATTTAAATGCAAATCGTTTGCCGATAAAGCAATTGGTTATGGCATTGAAGGTGTAAGTGTAGATGGTAATAATGTTTTAAAAGTATACGAAACCATTTGTAATTTAGCTGAATCTATAAGAGAAAATCCACGTCCTGTATTATTAGAATGTGTTACTTTCCGTATGCGTGGGCACGAAGAAGCTTCTGGAACTAAATACGTTCCTAAAGAGTTATTTGATATTTGGGGAAGAAAAGACCCCGTTAATACCTTTGAAAAATTCTTAATTGATGAAGGAGTTTTAACAGAAGAAATAATTGAAAAATTAAGAGCAGAAATTAAACATAACATTGAAGATGGTTTAGAAAAAACCTATGCAGAAACACTTCCTCCACCTAACACGGAAAAAGAATTAGCAGAAATGTATATGCCATGCACTATTGCTGATACTTCTAATAACGATGGTGCAAAAACCGAAAAACGTTTTATTGATGCCATTTCTGATGGATTACGTTTAGCAATGCGCAAACACAGTAATTTAGTTTTAATGGGTCAAGATATTGCTGATTACGGTGGAGTTTTTAAAATAACAGATGGTTTTGTTGAAGAATTTGGAAAAGGAAGAGTGCGCAATACACCACTTTGCGAATCGGCCATATTGGGTGCTGGTTTTGGTTTATCCATTAACAAACATAAGGCAATGGTTGAAATGCAATTTGCTGATTTTGTATCGGAAGGTATGACTCAAATTATAAATAATTTAGCCAAATCGCATTACCGTTGGGGACAAAATGCCGATGTAGTTGTTCGTATGCCTACAGGTGCTGGCGTTGCGGCTGGTCCGTTTCATAGCCAAAGTAACGAAGCATGGTTCTTTAAAACACCAGGATTAAAAATTGCTTATCCAGCTTTTCCAAGTGATGCAAAAGGCTTATTATTAGCTTCTTTTGAAGACCCAAACCCTGTTATGTTTTTTGAACACAAAGGTTTATACAGAAGCATACATGAAGATGTGTTAGATGAATATTATACTATTCCTTTTGGTAAAGCGCGTTTATTAAAAGAAGGAACGTCTGTTTCTATTATTACTTATGGCTTAGGAGTGCATTGGGCACTTGAATTATTAGATAAACACCCCGAAATTAGTGCTGATTTAGTTGATTTAAGAACACTTTCACCTTTAGATACAGAAACCGTTTTTGCATCGGTTAAAAAAACAGGTAGAGCCTTTATCTTACATGAAGATACATTAACTGGTGGAATTGGCGGCGAATTAAGCGCTTTGGTAACTGAACATTGTTTTGAATATTTAGATGCACCAGTAATGCGCGAAGGTAGTTTAGATACTCCTGTACCAATGAACGCTGATTTAGAAATAAATTTCTTACCAAAAGAGCGCTTTAAAGAAAAATTAATGAAATTGATAAACTATTAGATTTCATCACTAGTTTAAAAATCCATTTAATTGTGAGTATGATGAAAAACAAATTTCTAAATTATAGTATTGTTTTTATCATACTCATTTTTTTTGTTGTATTTGAATCTGTAGTTAATGCCAACAAGGATTTCGATATTTTTATTGCTGCTTCCAAATTTATGTTTGAAGGCAAAACCTGTTATAATGTTTGGTTTAATTCGGCAGGAAATGGCTTAAAATATTTTTACAGTCCTTTGTTTGGGATACTCATTTATCCTTTAACATTTTTACCACAATACTTCTACAATGCCTTTTGGATGATACTAAACCTATTGGTATTATACAGATTATTTATTCTTTGCAAGGAATTTTTAATCAATCACAAAAAAAGTGCAGTTAAATTTAACATTGTGTATATCCTTACTCTGCTCTGCACCATTAGAGTCATACTATATAATTTTGATTTAGGTCAAATGACAATTATTCTTGTTTGGGCTTCTTTAGAAGGTTTACGACTTATCTATTCTAAAAAAATACTACTAGGTTCTGCATTAATAGCCCTAATAATTAATATTAAAATTTTACCAATAGTTGTTCTTTGCTATTTAATTTATAAAAAGGAATTTAAAGCTAGCTTATACATTATTGGTTTTTCAATCATCTATTTAATTATACCAATAGTATGTTTTGGTATTGACTTTAATAATGTATTGTTGCACGATTGGTATAATACCCTTACCGATTTTAATAACAATAGCATTAAGGAAGATTTAGGAAGGCAATCGCTTTCATCGCTCATACCATCTTTATTTATGGAAACACAATCAACCATTCCTTTAAAAAGAAATCTGTTTCAATTAAATGAGGAAACCGTAAAGCATGTATTACTTGTAGTAAGATTGTTGTTTTTAGCTTCTTTAATACCACTATTAGGTAAATCATTTCATAAAGAAAAAAACGTGAAAACGGTGTTCTATCAAATAGCAACGATACTTATTATTACACCAATATTTTTTCCTCACCAAGGGAAATACTCATTATTGTTTTTATTACCTGCCTATGCTTATTGCTTGTATACTTTATTAAGATTAAAACAAATTGTAAAAGAAAAACAGCATTATGCTAAGCCATATAAAATAGCAGGTCTATTATTAATTCTTTCTTTTTGTTTCATAACGCTTACTACTGATGGTCTCATTGGTAGAAGTTTAGCTGATATTGCAGAGCATTATCACTTATTGGTGTTTGGTACAATATGCTTATTGTTTGCTACAATAATGCTAAAGCCCAAAACGTCATTCTGAACTTGATTCAGAATCTGTCATTCTGAACTTGATTCAGAATCTGTCATTCTGAACTTGATTCAGAATCTAACGATAAATAATATTAAACATTTTTGAGATGCCGAATCGAGTTCGGCATGACTAAATGAGACTTTTAGAAAAACCAAAACAATTCAATGTCATTCTGAACTTGATTCAGAATCTAGTACTTAGTTTTATTAAACAACAATGAGATGCCGAATCGAGTTCGGCATGACACCATGCGACCATTAGAAATACCGAAACAATTAAACGTCATTCTGAACTTGATTCAGAATCTAACGATAAATAATATTAAACATTTTTGAGATGCCGAATCGAGTTCGGCATGACTGTTAGAGACTTTTGGAAATACCGAAACAATTGAACGTCATTCTGAACTTGATTCAGAATCTTGAGCTAAATTTTATAAAAGAACTATTAAATGCCGAATAGAGTTCGGCATGACAACTTAAAATTTTTAGAAATCCTCTAAGAAAAAAAATTAAGCAGGAACCTCTTCTTTATAGTAATGCTTAGAAAACTTGGTAATTAGCTTATAAGCAATATAAGCAAATAAAGGAGCAGCCATTACATCGTAACTATAATGTACATGTTGAACCACTACTCCAACCGATACTGCGATAGCAGCAGTTAAAAACAAATACTTAAGTACTTTATTCACACAAAAAAAGTAAAACAAAAATAAAGTAGCCGCATGTCCGCTAAAGAATAAATCTTTTAAATTTTCGCCACCTGCGTAAAAAGTGTGTTTTAAAATTTCATCATGCAAAGGAATAATAGCACTTGGTGATTCTAAAGGCACAAAAAACAAAGTTATAATTCTTAAAAAAGTAAGTGCACCATACATTTGCATTAAATGCAGGAATTTGTAGGGAGATAACAGCGCATAAATAATTGCTATTAAAGCAGTTAAGTAAGTAATAGTAAATATAAAATACGAAACATCGCGTGGTTTAATAAAATTTAAAATAGGATCATATACATTATGTCCTTGGCGAGTTTCAATATAAGCTAGCAATGAAGCAAAGCCCGTTAATACGATTATGACAATTGCCATTGAAATAAAAAACTTATTTCTAAATCGTTTATCTGATAAAGCTAATTTCCAATTATATAACATAGTACAATATTAATCATTTTTAAAAGGAATAATTTCTTAAAAATCATAAAATAAGAACTGTTTACTAACAATTAGGCTTCAAAAAAACTAGGTTCTTTAATTAAAGCATACCTAAAAATTACTAAATTTGCCCTTTAATTTAAAAACTAATAAAATTATATATATGGAAAAGTTTGATGTAACCATTATAGGTGCTGGTCCTGGAGGATACGTTGCTGCAATACGTTGTGCGCAATTAGGTATGAAAACTGCTTTAATAGAAAAATACCCTACTCTAGGTGGAACTTGCCTAAACGTTGGTTGTATTCCTTCAAAAGCATTATTAGATTCATCTGAACATTATTTTAATGCGGTTAACCATTTTGAAGAACATGGTATTGAAGTTAAAAGTCCTAAAGTTAACCTCAAACAAATGATTGAGCGTAAGCGTGGCGTTGTAAAAATGACTTGCGATGGCATTAACTTTTTAATGAAAAAAAATAAAATTACTGTTTATACAGGAGTTGGTAGTTTTGAGAGTAATACTGTAATTAATATTACTAAAGCTGATGGTACTAAAGAACAAGTAGAATCTGCAAAAACTATTATTGCTACAGGTTCAAAACCATCATCATTACCAGGTATTGAAATTGATAAAAAACGCATTATTTCATCTACAGAAGCATTAGAACTTACCGAAATCCCTAAACACCTTATTATTATTGGTGGTGGAGTTATTGGTTTAGAATTAGGAAGTGTGTACGCACGTTTAGGAGCAAAAGTATCTGTAGTAGAATACATGGATAGATTAATATATTCTATGGATGCTGGTTTAGGAAAAGAATTACAACGTGTATTGAAAAAAGATTTAAAAATTGACTTTTTAATGAAACACAAAGTAGAAAGCGTAGTTTCTAAAGGAAAAGAAGTTACAGTTACTGCTGATAATGGTAAAGGTGAAAAAGTTGAATTAAAAGGAGATTACGTATTAATGGCAGTAGGCCGTAAACCATATACCGAAGGATTAAATGCAGAAAAAGCAGGTGTAAAAATTGATGCTCGCGGAAGAGTTGAAGTGGATGCGCATTTAAAAACAAGTGCAGATAATATTTATGCAATTGGTGATGTGGTTGTAGGTGCAATGTTGGCGCATAAAGCAGAAGAAGAAGGTGTATTTGTGGCTGAGCAAATGGCAGGACAAAAACCTCATATTAATTATAACTTAATACCAGGTGTTGTTTACACATGGCCTGAAGTTGCAGCAGTTGGACAAACAGAAGAGCAATTAAAAGAAAAAGGTGTAAAATACAAAGTAGGATCTTTCCCATTTAAAGCAAGTGGAAGAGCGCGTGCTAGTATGGATACGGATGGTTTTGTAAAAGTATTATCAGACGAAACTACAGATGAAATTTTAGGTGTACACATGATTGGCCCAAGAACTGCTGATATGATTGCGGAAGCTGTTGTAGCAATGGAATTTAGAGCTAGCGCCGAAGATATTTCTCGAATATCTCATGCACACCCAACATTTACTGAAAGCTTAAAAGAAGCTGCTTTAGATGCAACTGGAAAAAGAGCATTACATATTTAAGTTTAATTTTATTTAAAAGAAAAGGCTGTCAAATTACATTGACAGCCTTTTTTATTTTATATGGTCTATTTTATAATGGCCAAATTTTGGGGAAGCTTACGGGACAAACTTTGTGATATCTATTTTTTTTATTCCCACCAATACTTGTGTTCCCAATACATTACACCTTTATGACTTGAACAAGCACCAGAACCAGTAGCTCCGCTGCTAGAACCATCCCAACAAGTAGCTCCTTTACGTTTCCTTGTAGCACAAGTGAAAAGAGTTAATGCAATTAGTGAAACAATAATAAATGAGAAAATTTTTTGTCCGATTGTCTTACTATCTTTTTCAATTGGTTTATTAG
>CALMMX010000007.1 GCA_937868545.1 uncultured Bacteroidota bacterium | reverse complement strand
ATATTAAAGGTAATACTATGTTTACTATCGAAAAAAATAATAAGAAAACAATTAGAGCTTGGACCTTTTACGATTGGGCCAATTCTGTTTTTCCATTGGTAATTACCTCTGCTATTTTCCCTAATTTTTATGATGCGGTTACTGTTACGAGAGATGAAGTAACAAAACAAGTAATTAATAATGATGTGTTTTTCATGGGATTTAAGTTTGAAAACCATGTGTTATACGATTATATGTATGCCTTTGCTTTAATGATTGTGGTTTTACTTTCTCCATTATTAAGTGGTGTAGCCGATTATTTAGGTAATAAAAAGTTTTTCTTAAAACTATTTTGTTACATAGGTAGTTTTTCTTGCATGGGTTTGTACTTTTTTAATAAAGAACATCTTTCGCTTAGTTTTATTCCTTTTATTACTGCTACCATTGGTTTTTGGGGAAGTTTGGTTTACTATAATTCGTATTTACCGCAAATTGCAACTCCTAAACTACAAGATAAAGTAAGTGCGCATGGCTTTGCCTTAGGCTATTTAGGCAGTTCTTTGCTATTAATTATTTGTTTGATTAGCATTATGGTATTTCATGTACCCGCAAAATTTAGTTTTTTATTTGTTGGTATTTGGTGGATGGGTTTTGCACAGTATACCTTTAAAAATTTGCCTAAAAAGTCGCATAACCACGAAACGAGTAATAGAAAAAGGTTGCTGTATAAAGGCTTTACCGAACTTGCAAAAGTATATGCTCAAGTAAAATTAATGCCTGAGTTAAAACGCTTTTTAACAAGTTATTTCTTCTATAATATGGGCGTTCAAACTATAATGGTTGTGGCTGTTTTATTTGCTCGTAATGAAATAGATTGGGGACAAGGTGAAGAAGCAGAAAAAGCAAAAACTACTTCGTTAATAGTAAGTATTTTAATTATACAATTTGTAGGCATATTAGGTTCGTTTTTATTTTCATGGATGACAAGGCAAATAGGAAATATTAAAACATTAATTGTAACTATCATTATTTGGATTTTAATTTGTGTGTTTTCATACAGTATTGTAAAAACTCCTTTCCACTTTTATATTGTAGCATTTTGGGTTGGTTTAGTAATGGGTGGTGTACAGGCAATTTCACGCAGTACCTACAGTAAATATTTACCAGAAACAGAAGACCATACAAGCTTTTTTAGTTTTTATGATGTTATGGAAAAAATTGGAATGATAATAGGAACTATTTCTTTTGGACTGATTAGTCAATTAATGGGTGGTATGCGTAACTCAATATTATCGTTAATTATATTCTTTATTATTGGAATGATAGTAATTATACCACTCATAAAATCTAAAAAAGAAACGGTTGCTTAAAACAAGCATTCTATTGAAACTAATTTCAATACCTATTACTATTTAAATACTTTAAGCATGACAAAGCAATTACACCCCTGTTTATGGTTTAACGGAAACGCACGTGCAGCTGCCGATTTTTATTGCAGTATTTTTCCAAATTCAAAGTTAATTAGCGATTCGGGATTGGTAGTATATTTTGAATTGAATGGACAGCTTTTTATGGGCTTAAATGGTGGAGATAAGTTTAAGTTTAACGAGGCAGTTTCATTTGTAATAACTTGTAGCGATCAAGCAGAAATAGACCATTACTGGTATAAGCTAATTGCAGATGGTGGAAATGAAAGTATGTGTGGATGGTGTAAAGATAAGTTTGGTGTATCTTGGCAGGTTGTTCCTAGTGTGTTGGGAGAATTAATGTCGAACCCCGAAAAAGGCCAAAAAGTAATTGAAGCATTTTTAAAAATGAAAAAGTTTGATATTGAAACTTTGAAAAATGTATAACAAATATTTTATTGTATTCTAAGAAAACTTTTTGCTACAAAAAGTAAAAACATTAGTCTACAATAAATTTGGAATTGTATAAGCTTTTTCCATTTTGGTTTAAAATAGAAATAATATAAATTCCTGTTGCATAGCTCGAAACATCAATATTAATAGTCTTGTTAAAGCTTGTGCCTTTATAAATTTCTTTTCCTAAAACATCTACTATCGAGATTTTCAAATTTTCAATAACATTGGTATTTATGTTAACTGTAATAAAATCATGTGAAGGATTAGGGTAAATAGATGCATCAATACTGTTTTGTAATTCATTTATTCCAACCCCATTTACATTTGTTGAATTGTAAAATGTAAGACCACCTGCATAATTTCCTATAAATAAATCGCGTTTACCATCACTTGTTATGTCTTCATAAAATGGTGAGCAACGCACTCCTTCGTTTATTTTAAAAAGGTTTGTATCAACTCTATTAAAGTTACCAGCTAAGTTGCCATCTATATTATTGTAGTAATATAAATTACCAAATTCGCTACCTACTATTAAATTGGTTACTCCAAAATCGTCGTATAGAAAAGGCGTACTATAACCACTTATAGCACTTCCAATTTTTACATTTACATTACCCAGTGCACTTGTAATTAACGTAAACGAAGGACTTGTAACTGTTCCAATATTTTTATAGTAGGATAATTTACCATTAATATTTCCTATTATTAAATCTAGCTTACCATTTTTATCTAAATCATATAATTGTGGATAAGCATATGAACCTACATCTATTCCTTGATAAAACGTAATTGGTGGAGTAATAAACATTGCTGTACCACTTGCACTACCAGTATTTACAAAATATGCAAGTTGTCCGTTGTTTTGCCCAATAATTAAATCTTTATCGCCATCTCCATCAATATCGCCAAAGGTAGGAGCAACACAAAATAAATTGTATGCTGAAATACCTTGGTAATCTCTTGTTATTAATGAGAAAGATGGACTAGTAGAAGTTCCAATGTTACGGTAATGTGCTAGTTTAGAAACGTTAGTTGATCCATTATAATAACCTACATTTCCAATAATTAAATCTTTTTTCCCATCAGCATCAGCGTCAAACAAAACAGGGTAGGAACCTTCACCAAGTTCTATCATCCCATCTTGTAAAAAGTTTTTTTTCTGAAAACTAAAATTTACGGTTGGTGTAGTTGATACATTTTTATAATACCAAACACTTTGGTAGTTTTCGGCACCAGCAACAGTATTAGGACTTGCCAATAAATCTTTAAAGCTATCATTATCTACATCAAGGTAATATGTACAAGGATAGGAATTTATTTTAATGCGGTTAATGCTCGATTTTAAAGGGTAATTTGGGTATAATTTAGTAGTATCTGAAATATGAGCATTGCTTGAACTTCCTGTGTTTTCAACATAACTAACATCGCTACAAGCAACATCTCCCAATATTGCATCTTGGTCACCATCACCATCTCTATCAAAACACATTATACAAGAGCCTGCATGCAATACTTTTGCAGTTTCGCTGTTAATTATTGATTGATACATTTTTGGATAAGGGCATTGTTCTAAATAAACCGTACAGGTATTTTCTTGAATATCGCCCCAACAATCGTCTGCTAATTCATATTTTAAACTATCAGGTACGCCATACAATTCCATACTTTTGTTTTTATGGTATTCCATTTTAATTCCAAAAACAGAGTAGGTAAGTATGTCAAGGTCACCATCACCATCAATATCTGCTAAGCCTGGCAATGCAATGGAATTACAATAAATGTTTGACATATTGGGTAAGCCTCCAGGATTGTAATTACTAAACAGTATATTTTTGGCCAGTGTAAAATTTAAACTTGTACCGGTGCTAGTGTTTTTAAATACTTTTATTCCACCTATTGTATAAGTGAATAAATCAACTTTGTTGTCATTATTATAATCAAGAAACAGAGCCCAATCTTCAACTTTAGGAATTTGTTTTTCATATTCAGGAGCATGTTTGTATTTTGCATGACCAACAGTTCCAACATTTAAATAAGCTCTTAATTTCCCATAACCACTAGGACTCATTTTATCAAATGTAACAATGTCTTTTTTGCCATCACTATTTAAATCAATAGCAGAAAAGTTGCTAAAGTTAATTCCTCCAGCCCAAGGATTATCTAATCGTGTGCCTGTTTCAAATACAGGAATTGTATCTCTATAAACCAACGTTTGAGATTTAGCGGTAGAGCTAAAAAGTATGACAATAAAAATTAATTTGCTGAAATTCCTCATATATCAAAAATACAAAATAATTAGGCATTATTTTTATAAATGTCAATATTACAATCATTCTGAATTTGATTCAGAATCTCGAAATGAGCAAAATAATTCTATTTAGAGATGCTATATTAATTTCAACTTGACGATTTAGTAGATTTGAAAGAGCAGCATGGTTGCAAATGCTTATGCATAGCAAAAGGTTCTTTTATTCGATGTAGTAAAATTTAGTTTTTCTTTGTGTCTGTTCGTTTGTATCCAAGCTTCTTTAACTCCTTCTTTGTTAAACTATTTATGTAATTCGGGCAAGTTAATAAAAATGTCATATAAATTCTCTTGTTTTCACCCACATTTATTCCTGTCATTGTTGAAGTTTGGCAACTGTTTCTGAAAACAGATACTGAATACTTGCCAATCTCAGTTTCAATATCCACAATACCTTGCTGGTTAGTTGTTAAAATATGTTTTATAGTGTCATTAAGAGTAATTACTACATTTGTATTTTTACAAATATTATCGGTGTCACCTTTTGTTTTTTCTTTTATTAATATTTTAAGTCCCTGTTTTGGTGTCTGTCCAAAACCAAATGTAGAAATTAGAAGTGTCGAAATTATAATGTATTTTATCATTTTCAATTTTTGTCAGCTAATTACCAAACTTAATTTACTGCGGTGTATTTTTAGGGTCTAACAAATCGTAAAATTCATTTAATTTAGGAAGAATAATAATTCTTGTTCTTCTGTTGGCAGCTTTGTTAGCATCAGTATCATTAGGGAAAAGAGCATTGTATTCTGAGCGACCAGCTGCAATTAAACGGTTTGGATTAATTTTAAATTCTGCTTGTAACATTCTAACTACTGACGTTGAACGACGTACACTTAAATCCCAATTATCTTTATTACAAGAACTTTTAATTGGATCAGAATCGGTGTAACCTTCAACCATTACTTCTAATTCGGGACGAGATTCAATGATTTTTGCAATTTTAGCTAACACTTCATTTGCTTTTGGCGATAAATCTGAACTTCCTTTTTTAAATAATACCGCATCAGATAAATTTACAAATACTACTGTTTTATCAACTTTAATATCTACATCTTTATCATCTAATCCATCTTTTAAAACACCTTTTAAATTTACAGCAAGTGCAAGGTTTAACGAATCTGCTTTAGATTTTGCAGCTTGTAATAATAAAATATATTTGTCTTTGCGCTCAAGTTGTGATAATGTTTCTTTTATATTATCGTTTGCTGCTTGCGTTAATACTGTCAAATCACCTACAGTTGTTAATTGTTTGTCTCTAATTTTTTTACAATCAGCTAATTGAGTTTTTAAGTCAGTTATTAATTCCTCTTTACCAGCTAAAGCAATATTTAATTGATTATTATCTGATTTTATGCGGGCAGCAGAGTTTTCGCATTCATTTACTTTTTGTTGAGCCGTTTGTAATTCAGTTTGAAGTGCTGTATACTTTTTTTTGCTAACAATACAAGATGTATTTATGGTTGCAATGCTTGCTGCTAAAAGAGTCGTTTTAATTAAATTCATGGGTTTATTTTTTTACAAAGTTATGTATAAATTTTTTAATCAATTTTTATAGCTATTTATTAGCCCTCAATACTTACAGATACCTTATCTACTGGGCCATTCATGGGAGGAAGTAGTTTTATAATAGTAACTTTTGTTTTAATTAAATTAGGAAATGTTTTTATTACATTGTTGTAAATTCTTTGGCAAACGTGTTCAATTAATTTTGATGGAACCGCCATTTCTTTTTTGCAAATTTCAAATACAGTGCAGTAATCTATGGTTTGAGTTAAGTCATCAGTTTTAGCTGATTCAGAAAAATCGTATTCCATATTTACATTTACAATGTATTCGCCTCCAATTTTTGTTTCTTCTGGTAAACAGCCATGGTAGGCATACAATTTTATTCCTTCTACATTAATTGTTCTTGTCATTATGAAATAGTTCTTTATTTATATTGAAATTTCGCCTACTAAATTACTTTCGAGTAGTGCTTTTGTTTTTTGTGGAGATAAATTTTGCCCTAATACAAACATTAATTTTGCAACTGCACTTTCAAATGTAATATCTTCACCACTTATAACTCCAATTTTTTTTAATTGACTACTAGTTTCGTACATGCCTTGTATTACTCGCCCTTCTGGGCATTGTGTTACGTTGTAAATTAAAATTCCATTAGCAATTGCATTTTTTAATGCATCAATAAACCAATCTTGTGTGCATGCATTTCCCGCTCCGAATGTTTCTAGTACAACACCTTTAATATTTGGCATTGATAAAATTGCATTCGTGATTTTTTTGCTTATACCGGGAAATAATTTCAACACAACAATATCGTTATTTAATTGCGTTTGAATTTTAAATTGCTTTTTGCTTGGCTTTAAAAAATAATTTTTATTATAGTCTATGTTAACGCCAGCCTCTGCTAATGCAGGATAATTAGGTGATTTAAAAGCATCGAAGTGCGCAGAGTTGTATTTTATAGTTCTATTTCCACGGTGTAATTTATATTCGAAATACACGCATACTTCTGTTACAATAGGTTTGTTATTTATTTTAGCAGCAGCAATTTCAATGGCAGTAATTAAATTTTCTTTACCATCAGTTCTAATCATACCAATTGGTAATTGAGAACCCGTTAAAATAACTGGTTTGGCTAAGTTTTGTAACATAAAACTTAAGGCGCTTGCAGTAAACGCCATAGTATCTGAACCATGTAAAACAACAAAGCCATCGTATAAATGGTAATTTGATTGAATAATTTCAGCTAATTTGATCCAAATATCAGGATTCATATTAGAGGAATCAATGGGCTTTTCAAATGATAAGGAAGATAATTCGATATCAAATTTTTGAAGCTCGGGAATTTGTTTGTTGAGTGCTTTAAAATTAAACGGCTTTAACACACCCGTTTTAGGGTCTTGCATCATACCAATGGTGCCACCAGTATATATTAATAAAACGGAAGGTTTTTGCATAATAGGTGTATATAAAAAAAAGACACAAGCTTAAAGACTAATGGTCTTTTTACTTGTGTCTTTTTAAATCATTTATTTAAAAAATTAGAAAGGTAAATCGTCGTTATCAGCTACACTAGAATTAAATACTGGAGCAGAACTAGATTGTTGCATTTGACCATTATTTTGAGCTGGTGCAGATGATGTTGCTCCAACTTTTTCGATACGCCAAGCTTCTAATGTATTAAAATATTTAATTCCTTGTGGACCATTCCATTCTCTACCACGTAAATTAAATTGTACTTTAATTTCTTCACCTACGTTAAAAGTATCTAATAAACTGCATTTATCTTGCGTTATTTGAAAACTTACGTGTTGTGGGTATGGTGTACTTAAATCTGTTGATAAAATAAAATCTCTTTTTTGAAATTTTTCACTCACTTTTTGTGTGTCATACTTTAATTTTAATTGACCTGTTACTTCCATTGCTATATATATGTTTATTGGTTACTATGCTAATAAACAAATTTATAAAATTTAGGTGTGAATTTTCAAAAAACTTAATCACAAAAAACACAAACTTTTAACAATTTAACTATATTTATTTTAACAAATTAAACCTGAACCAATTTTAGCAGTCTTAAAGCTATGTCAAATACCCCCTTAAACCATATTTTTCATTTATTTAGTCGTTTAGGCTTTGGAATTACTTATTCCGAAGCTAAGTTGCTTTCTCAAAAAAGCCTAAATGAAATAGTAAGTTCTCTTTTTGTTACCTCAATTTCTGCTCAGCCCTTAACTAATATTAAACTTAATGATATTCCATTGGCAAAAGACAATATGAGTGGTGGATTAAATAAGAAAGATTTGCAAAAGTTAATTACAGCAAAATCAATAGAATTAAATATTAGTTGGATTAAGAAGTTGTTAAGTACAGAATCTGTTTTATTAGAAAAACAAACACTTTTTTGGCATAACCATTTTGCTTGCCGTATAAGAAACCCATATTTAATGCAGGAATTAAACAATATTCATCGCAAGTTTGCATTTGGTAGTTTTAGAGATATGTTGGTTGAGGTAAGTAAAAGTCCTGCAATGATTTTGTATTTAAATAATCAACAAAATAAAAAAGAACATCCAAATGAAAATTTTGCTAGAGAAGTAATGGAACTTTTTACTTTAGGGAGAGGAAATTACACAGAGCAAGATATTAAAGAAGCAGCTAGAGCTTTTACGGGTTGGAGTTGCGATAAAGCTCAAGGTAAGTTTGAATTTAAAGCTAAACAACATGATAATGGTACAAAACAATTATTTAATAGAAATGGCAATTTTGGAGGAGAAGATGTTATAAATATGCTAATTAGTAACAAGCAAACGGCTTACTTTATAACAAAAAAAATATATAAATATTATGTAAACGAAACAGTGAATGAGGAGCGTGTTAAGCAATTAGCTGATTATTATTATCAAAATCAATATAATACTGGCGCACTCATAAAGAAAATTGTTTCGAGTTCGTGGTTTTATGATGCTGAAAATTGTGGTTGTAATATTAAATCACCTATTGATTATTTGATTGGCTTATCAAAACAATTTTCGGTGAATTATACAAACTATAAAGTTTTTATTCAATTGCAACGGGCCTTAGGAATGATTTTATTTTCACCTCCAAATGTAGCTGGTTGGCCGGGAGGTAAAGCATTTATTGATAATTCAACGTTATTGCTTAGAATGAAGTTGCCTTCGGTTATTTTAAATAATGGTGAATTAGAAGTGCCTGAAAGAATTGATGATCCAGATGATGTGGGAAAGGATGATATAAGTATAAATAAAAAAAATGGATACCGAAGTTAATTGGACAAAAATGAGTGATGAACATAAAAATTTAACTTTTGATAATTTGTTAGACGTGTTTTTATTAAAACATCCTTCTAAAAAAATAATTGATTCAATTAAAAATGACTCAACTTTAAGTACAAAAGAAATGATTTTAAAAATTGTTTCATTACCAGAATATAATTTATCGTAATATGGACAGAAGGCAATTTATAATAAACAGTTCATTAGCCAGTGGTTGGGCATTGTTACCAGGATTTTTAAAGCCGTTGGAAAAGCTTGGTAAAAATTCTTCTCAAAAAAACTTGGTAATTATTCAATTTAGTGGAGGTAATGATTGGCTAAATACAATTGTTCCTTTTAAGAATGATTTATATTATAAAAACCGAAAACATATTGGTTTAACAAAAGATAATGTAACATTACTTGATAAGGATTTAGCAATTAATAATCAAATGCTTCCGCTTAAAGAGTTTTTTGATAGTGGTGAATTTGCAATTGTTAATAGTGTTGGTTACCCAAATCCAGATCGTTCACATTTTAGAAGTATGGATATTTGGCAAACAGGCTCCAGTAGTACTGAAGTGTTGCAAACTGGCTGGTTAGGTAGGTATTTAGACAGTTATTGTAAAAATAGCTATGATGCTATTGAAGTGGATAATTATTTATCGTTAGCTCTAAAAGGCAAAAGCATCAATGGTTTGGCAATTAAAAATGTTAATGAATTATATAAAGAAATAAAAACGCCTTACTTTAATGATTTGGTAAATGCTAGTAATCTTAAAGAATTAAATGAAGACAATCAAGGTTATTTGTATAAAACTCTTATTGAAACTAATAGTAGCGTAAATTATGTTTATGAAAAAAATAAACTATTCGCTAATACTGCAAGCTATCCTGATACAGAAATTGGTAAACAATTAAGAAACATTGCTAATTTTATTAATAGTGGTTTAACAACAAAAGTGTATTATGTTAACTTACCTGGGTTTGATACACATGTAGGTCAAGTAATAAAACAAAATAAGTTATTGGCTACATACGCAGAAGCCGTTAATGCGTTTATAAAAAATTTAAAAGTCATAAATAAATGGGATGATACATTGATTTTTACATTTAGCGAATTTGGTAGACGTGTTGAAGAAAACGCTAGTGCAGGAACCGATCATGGCACTGCTGGTAATGTTTTATTATTTGGTAAAAATTTGAAAAAGAAAGGAATTGTGAACCAAGCTCCTAACTTAGAAAATTTGGATAATGGTGATTTAAAATACTCAGTTGATTTTAGAAGTATTTACAAAAATATTCTTGAAAATTGGTTGAATGCTGACGCAAATAAAATTATAACTGGCGATGTAAGTCCATTTATAATTGTATAATTTTTAAGAATAATCTGCGTTAAGGATTGCAGTGGAAATCCTTTTTGAGGAACGAAAAAAGATTGTAATGGAAAGCCTGACCCGCAGGGTAACGCCCAAATAATTTAAGTATGCCTTACCCACAGATTAATGCCATAATATTATAAAAGGTTTTTAAATTTTTGCAAATGCTGAATCCATGGTAGTTCAGTTTTAGAGGGTTTTAATGATATTAAAAGCAGGATATTCTTTTTATTTTTCTTTTGCCATTCGTTACTATTTGGTTTCATACAACATAAAATGGAAATTTGTTTAGCGTATTCTACATCAGCCGAATTCAAATTATGTTTTTTTAATTCTAAATTTTTGGATAGTAATTTAAAGGATGAATCGAGTGCTTTTTTTCGATTTCCTTCAAATTTTGTATTTATATAGTTTGTAATACTTTTACTTATTTCTTCCGCATCATAATTTGGATAACTGCTTTCGGAAATTTGTAGAGCAATATTACTTTTTGTGAATTTTTTTAATGTTGCATCAGAGCTTTTATGTTTGGGATTAATTGTTTTTTGTTCTAGTTCAAAAAGGGCTAGCTCTTGTAGTTTTTTATTTTCTGGTCTAAATCCAAATTTATAGTAAAACCAAAAGGCTCCAGTTTTAATAGCCTCACTATTGTGTAATCCAAATTGGTAAGGTTTTACTACAAAACGTTGCACCGAAAAATGTTGGTGGTAAACCCTTAATAATTCAGTAATTATCAAACTTGATTCTGCGCCTCTAAAAGCTTCTAAAATATTTATCCCAAATTGGCTTCGTTCGCCAAATATCCAGCCACCACCATATGAAGCAGGAATATTATTTTTTAAAACTAAGTATCCAATATAAGATTCAAGAGAGTATCTTTTTTCTAGTTTACTACCAAATAAGGCAATTGTTATTCCGTGTTCTAATTTAAATACTGTAATATCATCGTCATTAGCATTTTTAAATGGTTCAGTTTCTCTATACAAGTATAGTAAAGTTAATTTCGCCGAATTTATGAGTTGTTTTTTTTGCTCATTACTTAATTCTGTTGGTTTTGGTAATTTCTTTTTTAGTTGATTATTAAAATCAATATTTTTTTCAATGTTTTTGGTATGGTAATATAATGGAAAATTTAAGCCTCTTAAGTTGCTAACTGAATTAGTTAAATCTGAAACTTTCCATGTAATAAAAATGCCAAGTTGATTATAAATAAAGGCTTTTTGTTCATCTGATTTTTGACTATTATTAATACAATTAATTAGCCATTCTAAATCTGTTTGAGTTTTACTAGTGTGTAATTTTGCGATTCGATTCTTTAAATCTTTTTCACCTTCATGAATTAAAGAATATTCAACTGACGGTAGGATTAATTTTAATACAGCTTTTTGTGTTTCTATGCTTGAAGTAGCACTATGTATAAATACTTGATTTGAATACTGTTGTATTAAGAAACACACTTTTTCATATGAGAAATTGCATTCAATAGGAGTATTTACTAA
>CALMMX010000006.1 GCA_937868545.1 uncultured Bacteroidota bacterium | reverse complement strand
TAGGTGGCATTTAATATTTTTAAACTTGCAGCAGAAATTCCAGGAAATTGAATTGGTAAAATAGAATTTAAGCTATCTGTTCTTTCCACTCCAAATAATAATAAATCATAGATATCTACAAAATAACCTAATGCCGCAACAATAATAAGTTTATTTAAATTTTTGGTGTTAGAGGATGATTGTTGCATGGTTTCAGAATTATTTTTGAACTTCTTTATATCTATTGCATGTAACTAAATGGTCGTTTACCATTCCTGCAGCTTGCATATAGGCGTAGCATATGGTAGTTCCAACAAATGTAAAACCTCGTTTTTTAAGTGCAATACTCATTAAGTCTGATTCCTTAGAATTGGCAGGTATTTGAGATGAACTGGTATGTTTATTTAAAATTGGTTTATTACCTACAAATTGCCATATAAAAGCATCAAAAGAACCAAACTCTTTTTGAATTTGTATAAAGGCCTTGGCGTTTTTAATGGTTCCAGTAATTTTTAATTTATTACGAATAATACCTTCATTTTGCATTAATTCAAGTACTTTTTCGTCAGTAAAATTGGCAACTTTTTTTACATCAAAGTTTGCAAATGCCTTTTTAAAATGGGCTCTGCGATGTAATATTGTTTTCCAGCTTAATCCAGCTTGAAAAGAATCTAGTAAAATAAACTCAAAATGTTTTTTATCATCATGAATAGGAGTTCCCCATTCAGTATCATGATATTGCATCATTTGCAAGTCTCCCAGGGGCCACGTACATCCCATAATTATTTTTTAAACAAATTTATCTCCTTTGTGCACTTTAACATCATTAACAAAGTTTCTTATTTGTTGCTCATCTTGCTTTTTACAAATCATTAAAACGCCTTCCGATTCAACAACAATATAATCTTCTAAACCTTGTAATACCACCAACTTATCTTTTGGCACATGAACAATACAATCTTTACAATCGTATTGCATAATATTTTTACCTACTAATGCATTATTACCTTTATCATGTTTAATGTGGGTAAATAATGAACCATAAGTTCCTAAATCGCTCCAACCAATTATTGATGAACGTACATAAACATTTTTTGCTTTTTCCATAATGGAATAATCAATAGATATGTTTTTACAATTATTGTAGGCACGTTTAATAAAATCTTTTTCTTTTGGTGTATTATAAAACTCCAATCCTTCTTTAAAAACATTTGCTAATTCAGGATCGTTTTGTTCTAATGCATTAATAACACTGTTTGTACTCCAAATAAAAATTCCCGAATTCCAAAGAAAATCACCACTTTCAACAAAAAACTTAGCCATTTCATGATCAGGTTTTTCTGTAAAGGTTTTAACTTTATATATACGTTTATCTTTTTCTTTAGAAGGAGTATTTACAAATTGAATATAGCCATATCCAGTATCAGGGCGAGAAGGCTTAATACCTAGAGTTAATAAACAATCTTCTGATTTTGCCTTTGCATAACATGATTTTATTGCTTTTACAAAAACATCTTCTTTTAGTATTAGATGATCTGATGGTGCAACTACCGTTATGGCATTAGGATTTAATTTATGTATTTTATAACTTGCATATGCCACACATGGTGCAGTATTCTTACGTGAAGGCTCAGTTAAAATGTTTTCTTTAGGTAAATTAGGCAATTGCTCTGCTACTAATTGTTCATAAATATCACTTGTAACAACATATATATTTTGTGGAGGACAAAGTTCTTTAAATCTATCAAATGTTTGTTGTATTAAAGTTCTTCCAGTGCCAAGTATATCTAAAAATTGTTTAGGATGTGAAGTAGTACTCATGGGCCAAAAACGTGTTCCAACACCACCAGCCATTATAATGCAATATTGATTTTTCATTTATGCTAAATTACTGTTATCGTCAATAAATAAAACTTAATTAAGGCATACTTAAATAAATTTTACACGAATATAACAAATATTAAAAAATATTTATGGAATAATTTAAAATGTAACATCTAAATATAAAATTCCTTAAAAACATATATTATGAAACGTATTATCACACTTGCAATTTGCCTAAACCTATTTACTGCAAATGCTATAGAAACTGAAAGAATTGTAAAATCAAAACCCGAAAAAATTGTTGTTTATACGCAGGGTGCGCAAATACATAGAACCACAAGCGTAAATCTAGTAGCTGGTCAAAACACCATAATTTTTTCTGGTCTCGAAAATTGTATTAATACTTCTGCCATACAAGCTTCTGGAAATGGTAATTTTATAATTGCCGATATTCAACATGAAGTACATTACCCAGAAGTGGTTAAAACAAAACTTAATGGTGATGTTAGGTACAAAAAAGTAATAAAATCAATTAATGATAGTATACAAGACATTAATTTCTTATTGGAAGACATTAGATCTAAACAAGACGCTTTATCTACCGAAAAATCAGTTTTATTAAATTACAGCCTTTACAAAGGGCAAAACAAAAAAGATAGTATGGCCTATTTAAAAGATGGATTAACTTATTTAAGAGAAAAATTATTCAATATAAACTCCGAACAAATGAAATATAAACGCGAAAAGGAAAAACTTGATACAAAAATAAAATCGTTAAACGACAGAATTTACGCCATTAACAATGAAATTAATAATCAAAATCAGGGTGGGGAAGAGGTTGAAGTTGTGGATTATAGAGTAATAATTAATATTATAGCAGATCAAGCTACTGCCGCAACTATTAATTTAAACTATTATATTACTGGTGCTGGCTGGACACCTTCATACGATTTAAGAGCAATTTCTAACGAACAAAATGTAAAATTAACTTACAAAGCTCAAATTTACCAACAATCGGGTATTGATTGGAGCGGAGTAAAATTAGTATTATCAACAGCAAATCCTAATCGTTCTTATAATATTCCAAACTTATCGCCATGGTATTTAGGTTATACAAATTATTATAACAATAAAGAAAAAAAGGCATTAAGCTATTCAAGTAATAATGCACCTGTAGCTGCAATGAAAGATGAAACCACTGATAATTATAAAACAACAGATAGTGAGGTAGAATATGAAGCAAAAAATGCATCCAATTATACTACTGTTAGCGAAAACGTTATAGAAACTGAGTATGAAATTAAATTAAACTATAGCATACCTTGTGATGGGAAAACACATTTTGCAGCAATTTTAGTGAAAGATTTAAAAACGATTTACCGTTATAAGGCAATTCCAAAATTAAATAATAATGTGTATTTAACAGCTGTGTTACCAGATTGGGAAGACGCAATAACTATGAGTGGTGAAGCATCTATTTATTATGATGGTTCTTATATTGGAAATACAAGTTTAATACCAGGTGGAACTGAAGATACCATTCAATTATCTTTAGGAATTGACAAAAACATAGCTATAAAACGCCAAAAAATTAAAGATAAATGCAGTCAAAAATTGCTAGATAATACTGATATAGTGCATCAATACACCTATGAGATAACCATGAAAAACTCTCGCTCATCAAAAATTGAAATTGAAGTGGAAGACCAATTACCTTTAACTTATGATAAAAATGTTTCAATTGAAAGAAAAGAAATTTCGGGCGCAAAATACGATGAGGTAACTGGTATTTTAAAATGGCGTTCAACCATACAAGCAAAAGATAGTAAAAAATTAACCATTGTGTACCAAGTAAAAGCACCTAAAACAATGCCTGTGGCAATTAATTAATTGTACTAAGTAAATCAGCAATAATAAATTAAGAGGTTGTTTCATTTAATTTTGAGACAACCTTTTTAATTTTTAATAAAATCAAATAATGTTAATTAATT
>CALMMX010000005.1 GCA_937868545.1 uncultured Bacteroidota bacterium | reverse complement strand
ATATTGAAGAAACTGTAAGTAATTCGAAAAATAAATCGAAAAAATCTCCTAGTGTTAAAAATACCGAATCTAAAAAAGCTAGTGTAGAACCAAAAGTTTCTTTTAAAGATAGGTTAAATAAAGCAATAGAAATATACAAAAACGAACGTACTCAAAAATTACTAGGTTTAATTTTAATTTTAGGAGGAATATACATTTGTATTGCCAACGTATCTTATATTTTTACTTGGGAACAAGATCAAGATAAAGTGTTTGCTCCCGTTTCAGAATTATTTGCAATTGATACTAAGGTGTATAATTGGTTAGGTAAATTTGGAGCACTTGCCTCTCATTTATTAATGCATAAATGGTTTGGTGTATCTTCTTTTATTTTAGTACCTGTACTTATTATTTATGGATTACAAAAATTAATTTCGCGCCAATTCACAAAACCATCTTTGTTTAATGCAAAATGGATTTTTATAATGGTTTGGTCGAGTGTGGCACTTGCATTTATTTTTCATGATAAATTATTTTACTTAGGTGGTGGTTATGGTTATATATTAAATCAGCAATTACAAAACTTTGTTGGTACAGTGGGTTCTATAGTAATATTAGCCTTTACAATGCTTTCATTTTTAGTGTTAAGTATTAATATGTCGTTTAAAATAAACAAAAGTGTAATTCCTAATTTAGATAATGAAGATATTATTGAAAACGAATTAAAGGATGAGAATGAAAACACAATTAATCCGCATGCCTCAACTGTTTATGATACAACACAAGAAAAAGTATTTGCAGAGGATGAAAGTGATGAACCTTTTATTTATGAAGTAATTACTAAAAATCCTGAAAATACAGTAATTGATACACCCCCAATTGTAGAAATTGAAAAAAGTGCCGAGGCAATTGCATTTGAAATAAATACAACTGAACCAATTAAAACTGAAAAGAAGGATTTAGCTTTTGATATTGTAAATCCAAGTGCAGATGAAATTGTAAAAGAACCAGAATTTGTAAAGGAAGCACCTAAAGAAAATTCTATTACACTTGATGATGAAGTTAAGGCTGCCATGTTGGTAGAAGAATTTGGACAATACGATCCTACTTTAGATTTGGGGCATTATCAATTTCCGAGTCCTGAATTATTAATTGATTATGGAACAGGAAATGGAAAAGTTAATAATGAAGAGTTAGTTGCTAATAAAGATAGAATTGTAAATACTTTAAAAAACTATGGTATTGAAATAGATCGAATATCAGCAACAGTTGGACCAACAGTTACATTGTATGAAATTGTACCAGCTCCTGGAGTTCGTATTTCTAAAATTAAAAATTTAGAAGATGATATTGCTTTAAGTTTAGCGGCACTTGGTATTCGTATTATTGCACCAATACCTGGTAGAGGAACCATTGGTATTGAAGTGCCAAATCAAACACCAGAAATGGTGCCTATGCGTAATATTATTGCTTCTGATAAATTTCAGAATACTACACATGATTTACCAATTGCTTTAGGTAAAACAATTAATAACGAAATTTTTATTGCCGACTTAGCAAAAATGCCTCACTTATTAATGGCTGGAGCAACAGGTCAAGGTAAATCGGTTGGGTTAAATGCCATTTTAGTTTCATTATTATATAAAAAACATCCTGCACAAATTAAGTTTGTTTTAGTTGATCCTAAAAAAGTTGAGTTAACCTTGTTTAATAAAATTGAACGTCACTTTTTAGCAAAATTACCAAACTCCGAAGACGCTATTATTACTGATAATACAAAGGTTATTCATACGTTAAATTCTTTGTGTATTGAAATGGATAACCGTTATGCTTTATTACAAGACGCTCAAGTTCGTAATATTAAAGAGTATAATGTGAAGTTTATTAATCGTAAATTAAATCCAAACGAAGGACATAAATATTTACCATACATTGTTTTAGTAGTTGATGAGTTTGCAGATTTAATTATGACTGCTGGTAAAGAAGTGGAAACCCCAATTGCACGTTTAGCACAATTAGCGCGTGCCATTGGTATACACTTAATTATTGCCACTCAGCGTCCTTCAGTTAATATTATTACTGGTACTATTAAAGCTAACTTCCCAGCTCGTATTGCATTTAGAGTTACTAGTAAAATAGATTCTCGTACCATATTAGATGCGGGTGGGGCAGAGCAGTTGATTGGTCGTGGAGATATGTTATTAAGTACAGGAAATGATTTAATACGTATACAATGTGCTTTTGTAGATACACCAGAGGCTGAAAAAATTACTGAATTCATTGGTTCGCAAAGAGCTTATCCATCGGCATTTTTATTACCAGAATATGTAGGTGAAGATGGAGATAGTGGTAAAGAAGAAATAGATTTAAGTGAGCGCGATAAAATGTTTGATGATGCAGCAAAATTAGTTGTTCAATTCCAACAAGGTTCTGCTTCATTTTTACAACGTAAATTAAAATTAGGTTATAATAGAGCAGGTAGAATAGTTGATCAACTAGAAGCTGCTGGAATTATTGGTCCATTTGAAGGTTCAAAAGCACGTGAGGTACGTTGCAAAGATATGGCTCAGTTAGATGATATTATGAGGAATATTAAAGGGTAAAGTAACGCATTGTAAATAGCAGTATAAGAGTACTTTAACTGTACTTTTTACAAAATAACTTTATCTAAAAACGGTATTAATTAATTTGAATTTTTGTTTTCAAAAAATAAAGTATTTAGAACTTCATTTTTAAAAATTGTTTCTGCCTCTAGCATATAAGCTCTTGTAAATGAATCGGCAGCTTAATCAAATTCATTTAAATCAATAGTCATAACACCTTTATTGGTATTAATAAACGTATTAAGTAAATGTTCTACAGTTTTTTTTTCAACCTTGTAATCTGAAATTATATATTCTTTTATTGCTTCTAAACTTTCAAAATCAATAGACGCGGAGTAATTTTCATATTCGTCTTGTATTTCTCGCCATGAGTTATATTCTTTAGAACTAAGAAGCAGTGCCCCAGTATTTAAGAATATTAAATTGTATTTTTTCATTACTAAAATATTTTTCGTCTTGGCTAATAAAGATAGTTGTTTGTTAGCCTTTTGCAAAATGGAAATAAGTTATTCGGAGTGACTACTTTTATAAATGCTTTTTTGTCTGTCCGCATTACTGGAAGTTAGTTTAGATAAAGCTATTTTTTTCTAGTTCTTACTGGGTCAAATTTTACAATGTCAAAATATAACAATGTGGAAATTTCTTCTGCTTGTTTTTTTGCATCCTCAATTTTGTTGTAGGATTTAATTTTGTACTTATTATGATGGTATTTGTTAACTAAGAATAGGTCGTATTTATATTCATATCTTTCATTGTCTGTATTTAGCGTCGCTCTAGAGCGCGACTTCATGCTATATAGCTGTCTAATAATAGTTACATAACAATATTCTTTGAGTTCAATTCTTGTTCTAAATGTAAAGCCCAATACAAACATTACTTCTGTCAATGTATTTTGGTCTTTGTCAATGGATAGAGTTTTAGTGGAGAAGAATGTCAAGCCAAATAATATTAAAAATATTGAAATGCTAGCAGGCAAGATTGTAATTTCTTTTGTTGCTAGAATACCTATTGCAAAAGCAATGGACCCAAATCCACCAAGAAGTCCACCGTTAGGAAAGAAAAAACCTAGTCTAATTTTCAAAGTATGTTAGTTTTATCATAGATATCGTATTCGAGGTTTGCCATGTTTGGAGTTCGAAACAATGTCAACCGAAAAGTTTAAATAAAGATAGCATGTTTCTATGCATTTGCAAAATGAAAACATTTTTCGTGGAGCGACCTTGAATTTGCAATTGCTTATTCGTTCGCCACGCTGACGTCAAACCCATGTTAGCGACAGTTTTTTTATATGAAACTAACGTTCAAATATTGCATCGATATCATCTTCACTTGAACTTCCTGAATAAAAGCCATCATAACTTTCTCGATCATAGTCTGGTTCATAGCTTTCTAAAAATCTATTTACTTTTGAATCTATATCAATACTTGAAAGTATGTCTGATGTAGAAAAAGAAATTTTGTGAAGTACATTTTCATTAAAGCCATCTAAAAATAAATCAAGATTTTGTCTTATCTCATCTTCGATACCATTTATATTTACATCTGGCTCATAATAACCATCATAATTGTTGAAAGAATTTGTAATGTGTTTGGAATAATCGATGTCCAAATCATTGTTATTAACAATACTTAATAAGTATTTACCAAGTAATATATTAATTTGCATTAGGATATTTTCATCATCAATGCCATTTTCATCAACAAAATCTAATAATTTTTTTAATGTATCTTCATCGTTTACATCATCAATAAAACCATATAAAAATTTAAAATTTTGAAATCGAATTTTGGGTTCAAATTCTGTTAAAATGAATAAT
>CALMMX010000004.1 GCA_937868545.1 uncultured Bacteroidota bacterium | reverse complement strand
GGCTTACTAAAAATAAATATGATGGAATTTACCAAGTTGCCAGTTTTCACCCAGATTATTGTTTTGAAGGTTCTGATGAATTAGATCCAGCAAATTACACAAATCGCTCTATTTACCCAATGTTACACTTAATTAGAGAAGAAAGCATTTCTAAGGTTTTAGAGTTTTTTCCAAATCCAGAAACTATACCTGTAACAAACATTAAAATAGAACAAAAAAAAGGTTTAGAATACATGCATTTATTAAGATTAGCTTGTATGTAACAAACACTTTAAACCATACTCTCAAACCAATGATTTCCAATAAAATAACAAACTTAATTAATGCTGAAAAAAAGGCTCAACAACTTTTTGATGAAATTGAATTAAGAGGATTAATAGTTGCAAATAAATTAGAATCTACCTTAAATAAAGAAATATTTAATGTTGCTCTAGAATTATTTGGTATAAAAAAATATTGGCATAAAAGAATTGTTAGAGCTGGGAAAAATACTTTACTAGCTTACAAAGAAAATCCTGAAGATTTAATAATTAAAGATGATGATATATTATTTTTTGATTTTGGGCCTGTATTTGAAGAATGGGAAGCTGATTTTGGCAGAACCTATGTACTAGGAAATGATACCAATAAAATAAAACTAAAAGATGATATTGCCCTTGCTTGGATAGAAGCCAGAGATTATTATTTCCTACATAAATTAGAACTTACAGGTTCAATGTATTTTAATTATTTAAAAACTCTTGCTCCTAAATATGGCTGGGAATGGGGCGGACCAATTGGCGGACATTTAATAGGAAATTTCCCACATGAAATAATACAAGGTGAAGAAATAGAAAATTACATTCATCCTGAAAACAATAAAAAAATGAATGACCTCGATGCCAATGGCGAGAATAGAGAATGGATTTTAGAAATTCATTTTATTAATAAACATGAGGAAATTGGCGGTTTTTATGAGCAATTATTGGTGTAATTGCAAAAAAAACCCCTCTTGTTTTAAGAGGGATTTTTAATATTTTTTATTTATTCAATAATACTTTTATTGTATCATCTAAAATATCAAAGGCTTTTTCTTTTGTTGCAGCCTCTGCATAAACTCTTAAAACAGGTTCTGTTCCACTTGGTCTAATCATCATCCAAGTATTTTCATCAAAGAAAAATTTATACCCATCTAAATCATCAACTCGAGTTACCGTGTATTTCCCAAATTGCTTATATGTATTGGCTTTACAGTTTTCTAATACAGCCTGCTTAATTGATTCATCAATTTTTAAATCATTACGTTCAAACCAAAATGTTCCTGTAATATCATAAACTTCTTGTATTAATTCTTTTAATGTTTTTCCTGTTTTAGCCATTGCTTCCCAAATAACTAATCCCATCCAAATACCATCTCTTTCTGGTATATGACCTTTTATAGCTATTCCCCCACTCTCTTCACCACCAACTAATACATCTTCGGTAACCATTATACCACAAATGTATTTAAAGCCAATTTTTACAACATCTAATGGTAAACCATAATGTTTACACATATTGTTAATTTTAACTGTAGTACTAAATGCTGTAGCAACTTTACCTGTTTGCTTTTTATATTTTACCATGTAATGTATCAAAAGTAAAATAATATGATGCGAATCAACAAAATTACCTTCATTATCATACAACCCTATTCTATCAGCATCACCATCAGTTGCTAAACCACAAGAGATATTTCCTTTTTCTTTAATAAAATTACTAAACTCAAGTAAATTTTTATGAATTGGTTCTGGTGCTTGTCCATGAAACCCTGGATTATCATCACCATGCAAATGATAAATTTCTGGGAATAAACGTTTCATTACATTTTTACCAGCACCAAACATACTATCATAAGCTAAATTCAAATTAGCATTTTTAATAGCTTTTAAATCAAAATTGTCTTCTACATGTTTAATGTACATGTCTTCTAATGGCGCATCTAGCAATAATCCTTTAGCTTTAGCATCATCAAAATTTACCGCTTTAAAATCAACCGAACAGGTTTCAGGAATAATATCTTCTATTTCTTGAACTAATTCAGGCCCTAAAGGACCACCGTAATGCGCTTTAATTTTATAGCCATTGTAAGTTGGTGGATTATGACTTGCTGTAATAATAATCCCTAAACTTGTTTTATACTTAACTGCACCTAAAGAAATCATTGGTGTAGAAACATACCCTTTTGCTAAATACACTTTTATACCATGTGCCAAAAACACTTTAGCCGTAGTATGTGCAAATAATTCACCAGCAAAACGACAATCGTGCCCAACTACAACACTCGGATTTTCAAATTTATTTTTTAACCATATTGAAGTTGCTTCTGTAACTCTTGCAACATTTGCTTCAGTAAAATCTTGTGCTATAATGGCTCTCCAGCCGTCGGTTCCAAATTTAATTTTTGTCATATTTTATTTTTTGAACTTTAAATATATTTCTTTTTTTTGAGATTTTATAATAAAAATACTATTCCATTAAACTTTTGAGATGTGATAATTCTGCCTCACTTTCCCAATCAATATAGCCAACCTTTTCATAAACTACTTTACCTTGTTTATTAATTAAATAAACCGTGGGAATAGAAAAAATTTTAATATCATTAAATGATTTCTTAAGTTTTAAAAATGTAAATGGATATTGCTTTTTAGTTTTAAACGTAGTTAATTTTTCAATTGTTTCGTCAGTAATTGCAAGAACCTCGATACCATTTAACTTTTCATTTCTAATTTTAGATAATATTTTAAGCTCCTTTAAACAATCAGGGCACCACGAAGCATAAAAAGAAACAATAACCATTTTTCCTTTTAATGTTTTAATATCAAAAGGCACTTGATTTTCATCCATAACTTCCAAATTAACTATATCAATTTTTGGAGCTACCTTATATTTATTAAACATATATAAACCAAATAAGCCAAGCATGGCAATTACTAAAATTATGTAGGTATTTTTCTTACTCATGTTATTAAAAATGTATTGTTGCTAAAATAGTCCTGCAAATTAACCAAAAATTAATATAACTTCTATTTTTACATCCTTATGAAAGGCTTTTTATCTAAACTATTTAAATTTATTTGGAAAACATGTTTAGTATTTTTTATACTATCCATTGTTTCTGTAATTATTTTTAGATGGGTACCTGTGCCAATAACTCCCTTAATGATAATAAGAAGTTGCGAGCAAATTGGTTCTGAAAAAGGAATTATCATGAAACATGATTGGGTGCCTTTAGAAGAAATATCCCCAAAATTACAATTGGCCGTTGTATGTAGCGAAGATCAAAATTATTTAAAACATTTTGGGTTTGATATGGGTGCCATAAAAAAAGCAATGAAAGAAAACGAAGAAGGGAAACGTTTTAGAGGAGGAAGTACTATTACTCAACAAACTGCAAAAAATGTGTTTTTGTGGCAAGGGCGTAGTTATTTAAGAAAAGGTTTAGAAGCTTGGTTCACCTTATTAATAGAAATATTTTGGAGTAAAGAACGAATTATGGAAGTGTATTTAAATAGCATTGAAATGGGTAATGGAATTTATGGTGCCGAAGCTGCATCTCAATTTTGGTTTAATAAAACAGCAGCCAAATTAACTAAAGATGATGCATCCGCAATTGCTGCTATTTTACCAAATCCATTAAATTACAAAGCCAATCCTCCATCATCCTACATTCAAAAACGTAAGGCATGGGTTAAGCAACAAATGAATTATTGGGGTAATAAACTCGATTACAATAAGTATAAAGATGATGATGAAAAAGAAGAAAAAGTAAAAAAATGAAGTACGTAATATCTCTATTAATCTTTTCTTTTTTGATTGTAAATTGCAATCAAGTGGATTCATCTGCTAAAGAAAATCCCTACAAAAGCCCAGAAAAGCCTGTAGTAAAAAGTTTAGTAGATTCTATAAAATATAAAAATGAAATTTACCGACTTGATACTTTATTTAATAGTTTATATAAATTAAATATATTAAATGCCAATATTTTAGTTGCAAAAGGAAAAGATATTATCTATCAAAAATCATTTGGGTATGCTGTAAAAGAAAAAAATAAACCCCTTACCGATTCCTCTATTTTTCAATTAGCGTCGGTTTCAAAAGTTATTACTAGTATTGGGGTTTTATTATTATATGAACAAGGAAAACTTAAACTAGATAAACTTGTTTGTGATATTTTTCCTGATTTTCCATATAAAAAAATAACAGTAAAACACCTTTTAACTCACCGATCTGGCATACCCAACTATGCATATTTTTGTGACGAATTTTTAAAAGATGAAAAAAAACAATTATCTAACCAAGATATTTTTGATGTCATTGTAAAATACCAACCTAAAAATTATTTAAAGGAAGATGTTAGGTTTAATTATTCAAATACAAACTATGCCCTACTTGCCTTAATTATTGAAAAAATATCTGGTAAAAGTTACTCTGATTTTTTACAACAAGAACTTTTTACACCATTAGGGATGAAACATACTAACACCTTAATTAATGTAGATTTTATGAGTGATAATTTAACCTTTGGTTACACAACTTCTTTTAAACCTGTTGCAAATGACAGATATGATGGGATAGTTGGTGATAAAGGCATATATACAACAACGCATGATTTATTTTTATTAAGTGCTGCATTATACCAACATAAACTGCTAAGTGCGGAAACACAATCTATGGCTTATTCTCCTTACAGTCCCGAAAAAAAATTAAGCAATTATGGATTAGGTTGGAGAATGAAAAATATGAACGAGGTAGATAAAGAAGTTTTTCATAATGGATGGTGGCATGGTTACAGAACAGCTTTTCACAGAAGATTAAACGATAGTTTAACCATAATAGTTTTAAGTAATAAATTAAATAAAAGTGTTTATGCTACTTGGAGAATTTATGCTGCTATAGATGGACCAAAGGCAGCAATATTAAGTGAAGAAAAAAGGAATGAAGACGAATAAATTTTATTAGTTATAATAAATTAATAAACTATTAACTTTCTTTTCAATAAAAACAATGCCTCATTAAGTTTTACTTTCAATTTTTCTGTTTGGTATGCATTAAATCCAGCCGTTTCTTGCGAATTACCATAACCATAAACATCAGAGATTTCACTATTATAAATTACTTCTTGTGTTACATTATCTTTTAAAGATAATTTCACTTTAATAAATGATAGTTGAATATTATAGGTTGCATTTAAAATATCTGAACTTATATCTTTTTGAGTATTTGCATCTACATCAATTACAAAATCAGATAGTTCTTTTTGATCTACAATTTTAACTTCTTCACCATTAAATTTAGTTCTAATTATTGGTTCCAAAATTTTTTGTTCATTTAACTTAGAATTTATTTTTTCGGCACATTGTATAAATATATTTATTGCTCTAACCCTCGAAAATGCTTTTAATTGTGATGTTTCAATAAATTGTTTTAATAATACAATAGAAGAACGACTTACACTGTCATTCGACATTAATTTATCAATATCTGGATTCAAAGTAAAATAAACTTCTTGGTTTAATGGCTTTACTTTTTTTACATTTATTTCCAAATCACCATTCTCATTAGTAACTGTATTTTCTGATATTTTAATTGATTCAATTTCAGACTTAACAGTAAATGGAAAATTAACTAATGGATTCTTACTTTTTATCAGCATTTTATATACTAATGGCTTATATGTTGGCTGATAAGGCTTTAATACAGAAACTGTTTTACTAGTAACAATAGATATACTTTGAATTTGTTTTTGTATAATATTTGACAAATCAAATATATTTTTAACAGAATTAGAAGATTCAAAATTCACTTCCTCATTTAAATAAGGGCTTAAAACACCAAACGCTTGAATTCTTTTTTTAAGACTTCCTGTAAAATTATTATTGGCTTCATCATCAAATGATAAATTTATTAGATTTAATGCTTTAGCAATTGTTTGCTGCTTCTTTTTAAGCTTTAAATTTTCGTACTCAACCTTATCAAGTTCATAATATAACCAATACTGTTTTTCATTTTCATAAGTATCTACTAATCTGTATCCTTCTATATTGTCAGTATTAGTTAATTTAATGAGTGAATTAAAATTCTCATTAAACTGATTATTGTTTTGTACAGTATATAAAATTGAATTCGTAGAAATATCAACCTTAATTTCTGAACTCAAATCAAACAAAGCATTCTTTTTGGCTTCTGATTGGTAATTACTTCCTCCAGTTTTATCTGCCATACCAATACCAACAAACTTAGAGTTACTAACTGGGCGTTTATTTACCCAATTTGGCGCTAAAGCTTCAGCTATTACTGTTTGTTGAGAATAACAAACATTCATAAAGCTAAATAAAAAGCTCAAAAGTATACCTGTATTTTTTATATATGCTTTCAAAATTATTTTAATATATAGTTATTTAAGGTACTTGAAAAAACATTTAATGCATTATTATCTGCTAAAGATTTTAAATCAGAAAATGGTTTTAAATCTTTTCGATTGCTAAAACCACCTCTCCAGGTAGATGGATTATATTGATTTATTGGCAAAGTTACTGATGGATTATAAGGAAAATAGTTATTTATATTAAATTTATTTGCACCATAAATGTTTTTCCCTGCAAATTCATAATAATCAATTTGATCTATGCCGCTACAATCTCGGGTTTGGGAAGTAATAACTTGGTTTGTATTAGCATCAATTACTTTATATATTAAATCGTAACTATAAGTTCTTTTTCCTTTGACTTGGTTATATAATTGCTGTCTATATTCAGTAATAAAAACAGTATCTTTTTTAGTTACAATTTTTTCAAAACAATAAGCAGAGCCTCTGGTTAAAGGTGCATCAACTTCTTTTTTATTGGCTACATCAAAAACATAAAAAAAATCTGCACCGGTAGCTTTTTTAATAGCTTGTATTAAATCTATATTCCCAGCATTTGATGGGTCGCCAGAATTTGGCATATATAAAAATGGCGTATTATTTAGCAATTTTACTTTACCATTATTTTGGTATGAAAGTTCAATAAAGCTATTATACAATTTGTCTTCAATTTCTTTCTCTGCAGAATTTTTAGGTTGAAAAATTAAAAAAGTTTGTTTTAATAATTCATTTGTTAATTCTAAAAGTTCTTTTGAATCTTTATATGAACTTGAAATAGTATTAATTTTACTCAATTCATTTTGAGCTGATTTATAATTTTTTGACTCTAAGCTTCTAACAGCAATAATATATAAGGGTTCGCAATTAGATATAACTTCTAATTCGCTTGTGTTTTTGTAATTAGAGTCGTATTTTTTAATTTTTGAAATATTTTTTAAGGCCAAATCAAACTTACTTAAGTTTACATTATTTGACGCTTCATTATAATTTTTAGATAAATAATATTCTAAAGATTTTGCATAATCATCTTGATATGCTGATGGATAATTTAAATCCACACTTAAATTTCTTGATTTACTTGTAAAAGATTTTATTTCATCAAACGTTTCAATACTTTGCTCGTATTGCTGAGTATTATATTGTCTAAAAAACTCTGATGACAAATTATTAATATGTTTTTGACCTACGTCTTTTAACTTAAGTCGAGCATCTGTATTATTTCGTTTACGCTCAAGCGATTCGTAATAATACTGAGCAGCTTCACTTACTAAGCCTTGTTTTTCTAACTTTTCAGCAGCTTTAAAATACTTTTTTGAGCCAGAACATGAAACGGCTAAAAATGCAATTAGTATAAATATGTATTTTAAAGTTTTAATAGTATTTAATTTTAGAATTAAAATAAAGAGCATCATTACTGATGCTCTTTATTACTTTAATTATTTTCCTTCTTCAGCCATTTTTTTCATTTCAGCATCAAAAATTTGTTGGAATTTTTGTTTGTC
>CALMMX010000003.1 GCA_937868545.1 uncultured Bacteroidota bacterium | reverse complement strand
AGTACGCTTACTTACTCCGTTGGTGATGCCTTCATATTCATATATGGCATCAGAACAAGCCTCCATTAAGTCTTCTAATGTCCATTTACGAAAACGATTTTGCAAACAAGCATCAATAGTTTTATAGCGAATAAGAGCGAGTTTATTAATTGGCATAATCGTTTACTTTACGTAAAGGTAAAAAAAGTAAAATACTACGCAATCTATTTGCGTAGTAATATGTATTTAAACTAATAATAAAAATGATTGTTATTGAAAATCAATTGATTAAATAAAATATCAAAAAATAAATAAACTACGCAATTAGACTGCGTAGAAACATATAACCTTTGTGTAGTTGATTTAAAGCAATAAAGTTCTTTGATAAATATAATAACCTTGTAGCTTAAAAGGAAAAGCTGTGGTAAAATTACGTAACCACGGAGTGTATGGATATCTGGTTATGACTGCGCGTTATAATGAGTTCAATTTACAGTGCACCGAAATGATGAATCAAATTAGGGAAGCGTATTTACAACCATACTGTTCGAAAGAAAATGTGAGTTCGAATCTCATCAGGGTTACAAGTTCTTTGATAAATATTATCCTGAAATTTCAGGATTAAAGATCTTCTCCGAAAGGAGGAGCATGGTACATAAATACGAATGGCGTCTCGATGCGAGTTTCAAAAGGCTCCATAGTGCAGTTAGTCTCTGACTAATTGTATACTGCAAAAGGAACTATTTAGTGTATATCACGTTGTGGGTCATGGGTTCGATTCCCATTCTATGAATAGTAGATAGCTCAGATGGGTAGAGCAACAACACCAAAGCGCAGGTTCGAATCCTGCTACGATTTCGTTATCGTATAGCTCAGTTGGTAGAGTATGGACTGTAAATCCATAAAGGGGAAGATGACTTACTTCCGAAAATTAAATGAGTCACAAAAAAGAAGGAATAATATCATTCTGCCTATACTTTATATAAGTAATGGGCGGTTGATAATAGTCCAAGGAACGCAGATACCGTTTTTGTATAGATGCTGCTTTTTATAAAATAACCTAATCCTGTTTAGGCTTAGCGAACATTATAAAAACCAATATTGGAGACACAAACTTAAGCAGAACCTTCGATTAAAATTAATGAATGGATTATTTCTTCTTTTTTAAACTAAAAATAAAATTAACCCGATGGTATGATGCCAGACTCATATTATCATAAAATAAAAATAAAATGAAAAGAATAAAAATAAATGCTTGGAAAAAAGGCTTAGTTTTCAAAAACGATAATTTAGTAAGTGTTTTAAATGAAGGAACATATTGGTTGTGGCCATCTATGGTTGTATTTGACTGCGATATGTCAAAACCATTAACTGCGCCAGTTAATTTAAATATCTTATTGAAAAATGAAGATTTTGTAAGTGCTACTTTAATTGTAGAAGTAAAAAACAATGAAATTGCTTTGCAATACGAAAATGGATTATTTACTGCGGTATTAGCTGCTGGTAGATACATTTTTTGGAAAGGCTTAATTAATTACAATTTCACTATCGTTGATTTAAATCAAATCGAAATTGATATTGGCATCGATAAATCATTGTTGACTAAAAAAGAAATCGCTCAATTTGTAAGAAGCTTTACTGTTGAACCTTATGAAAAAGCAGTAATGTATGCTGATGGTAAATTCAGTAAGATTATGGAACCTGGAACTTATAATTTTTGGAAGAATAATACTTCTATTGTGATTTCAAGAGCTGATTTGAGAACTATGCAAATGGAAATTGCTGGACAAGAAATATTAACTAAAGATAAAGCTGCGTTAAGAGTCAATTTCTATGCGCAATATAATATCAAGGATATTGTGAAGGCCTTAGTAAATAACAAAGAGTACGATAAGCAATTGTATGTGTTATTGCAATTAGCTTTGAGAGAATTCATTGGTTCATTAACCTTAGATGAATTGTTGGAGAAAAAGGAATCTATTTCAACTTATGTTATGGATTCAATGTCTGAAAAAACTGAATCTTTGGGAGTAGTATTGAAAGGAAGTGGTATTAGAGATATTATATTACCAGGAGATATGAAAGACATTATGAATCAAGTATTAGTTGCAGAGAAAAAAGCTCAAGCTAATACTATCATGAGGAGAGAAGAAACTGCTTCAACTAGAAGTTTGTTGAATACCGCTAAATTAATGGAAGACAATGCTATGTTGTTTAAATTGAAAGAAATGGAATATGTAGAGAAGATTGCAGAGAAGATTAATACTATTTCATTGTCTGGTGGTTCTCAGATAGTAGATCAGTTAAAACAAATATTTGTGCCTGCTAAATAATCATCGCCCTCGTCAATACGGACGAGGGTTTTAAAAAATTAACAAAAATATATTTAACTACGCAATTACACTGCGCACTTAGATTTAATCTTTGTAACGTTAAATTAAAAACATAAAAAATGAATGCAACAATAAATGGAGAAACATTAATAAAATTAGGTTATCCAGAAGGAACTCCAATTGGGAAAGCTTTAAAAACAATTAGAAAAAGTTTTGCTGAAGCACCTGAAGAAACAATATTGAAAGTATTTAAGGATGTGCTTATGCAACCTGCTAATTTTTTAGAACATACTTTTTTACATTCAGTGGCTCAAGCATTAATAGATTTTGAAAAATCAAAAGATATTGAAACCATTGCTTTAAATGAAAACCCTAATAAGTATAGTGTTTTTGGTGCAGAAAATATTGAACAAGGTGCTATCAACCAAATGGAAGTGGCAATGAAATTACCAGTAACGGTTGCTGGTGCATTAATGCCTGATGCACATCAAGGATATGGTTTACCAATTGGAGGCGTATTAGCTACAAAAAATGCTATTATTCCTTATGGTGTAGGCGTTGATATTGGTTGCCGTATGGCTTTATCTATTTATGATATTCCTGAAACTCATTTTTTAGAAAATGAAAGCAAGTATAAAAGAGAATTAATTGCATGGACTAAATTTGGTGCAGGTGCCGGATGGCAAGGCAAATTCAGAGCCGAGCATGGAATATTAGATAGATCAGAATTTAATATGACTCCCTTTGTGAAGAATTTACAAGATAAGGCTGTACATCAATTAGGTTCGTCTGGAGGAGGAAATCACTTTGTTGAATTTGGAATTATCGAATTTGAAAAAGATGATGAAAAATTAAATGTTAAAAAAGGGAAATACTTAGCGTTGTTGACTCACTCAGGATCAAGAGGATTTGGCGCAACCATTGCAGGACATTATACTAAGTTAGCGAAAGAAGTTTGTAAACTTCCTAAAGAAGCTGCAAATCTCGCTTACTTAGATATGAATTCTGCCGAAGGACAAGAGTATTGGTTAGCTATGAATTTGGCAGGTGATTATGCGTCAGCTTGTCACGAGGTTATACATGAACGTTTGACAAAAGCAATAGGCGGTCAAGTATTAGCTAAAGTTGAGAACCATCATAATTTTGCTTGGAAAGAAACATGGAATGGTGAAGAAGTCATCGTTCATAGAAAAGGAGCAACACCAGCATCAAAAGATGTGATGGGTATTATTCCGGGTTCTATGACTGCCCCTGGTTTCTTGGTAAGAGGGAAAGGAGAAGTAAATGCGATTAATTCAGCATCACATGGAGCTGGACGTCAAATGAGTAGAACCCAGGCCATTAAAAATATCACTCAAGATGAAAGAAGAAAATATTAAAAGACAATGGTGTTACATTAATTGGTGCTGGATTAGATGAAGCTCCTATGGCTTATAAAAACATAGAAACTGTTATGGCTTCACAAAAAGATTTAGTAGATGTTATTGCTAAATTTACACCTAAATTGGTGCGTATGGCAGATGATGGAAGTAGAGAAGATTAAAAAACTTAGAATTAAATTATGAAACAAGAAGAAATTACGCTTTTAAACCATATAGGATTTTTAAAGTGTCATAAAAGTTGTGAAGAAAAACACAAGTACAAGTATGGATTTTTTGATTGTAGATGCAGACAAGCATTCGATGTACTTTTTGACACAACATGTATGTTTTACAAAAACAATTGGTTTGATGAACAAGAAAAAATAAAACAATTGGATTTTATATTTGTTTATAATTACTTTTGTACGAATGTCGAAACTTATTTTTATTATTCAATTGATAATATGTGGGCAGATGAACAAGGTGATGGCTATAGTTTTGTTGATCAAACTAATAAATGGGTTGACTGTTGTCAACTATTATCTGTTTCTACTTTTTTAAATGAGGTTATTAATTTGGGATCCAATTGTAATCCTATTAATATTCTTAGAGAATTCCCGTCCGTAATAGAAAATTTTATTAGTTTATCAAAAAATCTTTCATTGAATGTATGTTTGGAGGATATCCCAGATGGTATTCCAGAGCACCATTGGTGGTGGTGGTTGCCAAATGAAAGTAATTATTTAAAATATAAATAAGTTAAAAATTAATTACCGTAGACGCTAAAATAAAAAGATAAACTAAAAGAATTGGAGCAGAAATATCAATTATAGTTTCTCTTTGCTTCTGAAACAGGCTATAGAGCATGGAGATTTCCTTCTCCGGATAGTTTGATATTTAAATATGGTCGAATAAATTGCCAAAGAAGGAAAAGTGAATGTTAGAAGATTTGACCGTGGTTTTTTGCTTAAAATCCGTTCAGGGGCGTTTTCTTATGAAGAACTGGTAGAATTAGCAAATGAGAAAGTTTATCAAATAGAAGGGCTTTATGAGAAATCGAATTTACCGGAACAACCTAGCGTTGAGAAAGTTGAAGAGGTTTTAATAGAAATGAGGGAAGAGCTTTATAAATAATATTTATACTAATTTTAATTAACCTCATAAACGCCTTTATTTATAACGTTTTCAGAGCATGTGCTTAAAGTTAAAAGTGAAAATATTTTACTAACAAATAAAATATTTTTTGACAATTGATTTTTTTGAATTACATTTGCATCAGAAATATTAAAAATAACAAACCAAGAAAAGAATTAGAAAACATGTTAGTAGGAAATTTACATACGAAACCTTAAGCCGGAAAGCTACTAATATCAATATATTCAGCCCGGTTTAATGCCGGGTTTTTTATTTGTAATCAATTCATAAAATAATTGAAAAACGAATAAAATTCTGGGGAGTCAGAAAGAATCCGGAAATCTAAAAATCATTTATTAAAAAATCATGGACATGATTTGCATGTGATGAATTTGTCATTGCATTAAAATGTCGAGTAAATCGGCCTGGGAAAGAACTGTCCAAATTTAAAGAAAGTAATCATGGGAAAAAATCGCATGAAAGGGAAACACCTGCGAAAGGTTGATTTTCCTTCAGATATAGCTAAAAGTGTAGCTATAAATATAATAACGAAACATTATAAACATGTTTCAATGGAAGAAAAATTAGAAATAATAAAAGACGTTCTTTTAAATCCTGAACAATATGTGGAGCATGAACACATGAATTCTTTGGCTAGAGCCATTGTTGGAAAACCAAAAATAAAAACAGACTATGAAGTACATATGCTTAAGCATAGTGGTGATTTTAGTATCTATGGTCAGCGACATATTTCTCAAAATGCTATTTTACAAATGGAAGCAGCAATGAAACTTCCAATCTCTGTAAAAGGTGCGCTAATGCCTGATGCTCATCATGGCTATGGTTTGCCAATAGGTGGTGTATTGGCTGCTAATAATGCGGTAATCCCTTTTGGCGTTGGTTTAGATATTGGTTGCAGAATGGCACTAAGTATTTATGCATTGCCTGAAAATTATATTCAAAAGAAAGAATACGATTTACAAAAGGCATTAAGAAGATATACCCATTTTGGAAATGAAGGGACATTAGATTTTGATGTAGACCATGAAGTATTAGAGAGGCCAGAATTTCAAGCAACTGAATTGTTAAAACGTTTGCACGGAAAAGCATGGTTTCAGTTGGGGTCTTCAGGTACAGGTAATCACTTTGTAGAATTTGGAAATGTTGAAATCCATTCTGATAACAACTTGAATCTTGCCGCTGGAAATTATATTGGATTATTATCTCACAGTGGTTCAAGAGGCATGGGTGCTGCCATTGCAGCAACTTATACCAAGATTGCTACTCAAAAATGTAAGTTGCCAAGAGAGTTACAATCAATGGCTTGGTTAAACTTAGATGATGAAGCTGGCCAAGAATATTGGTTGTCAATGAATTTAGCTGGTGATTATGCTAAGGCATGCCACGATGTTATTCATAGAAATCTTGAAAGAGTGATGGGCTTAGAAGCAATTTGTAAAGTAGAGAATCATCACAACTTTGCATGGAAGGAAATACATGACGGACAAGAATTAATAGTTCATCGAAAAGGTGCTACACCTGCTGATAAAGGAGAACTAGGCATTATTCCCGGAAGTATGACGAGCAAGGGATACATCGTTAGTGGATTAGGTTTAGAAGGTTCTTTAAATTCGGCTTCACATGGAGCAGGACGTAAGATGTCTAGAACAGAGGCAAGAGAAAGCATTACTAAATCATACATGACTTCTAATCTAGCAGAACATAAAACTATGCTAATTGGTGGTAGTGTTGAGGAATGTTCAATGGCATATAAAGATATTGAAGTAGTTATGCAGAGCCAACAAAATCTAGTGAATGTAGAAGGTTCGTTTACTCCCAAAATTGTTAGGATGAATAAAAGTTAAAAAAAATCAATGGCGGCTAAGGCTTTCGAAGCCGCCATTAATAAAAGAAAAAATGGAAAATTATATTATACATATTACATCAGGTAAAGGTCCGGCAGAATGCTGCATGGCAGTTGCCATGTTATTAAAGGAAGTTTTGCAAGAAGCGGAAGAAAGTAGGTTGCAAGCAACGGTGGTCGAAAGGATTCCTGGAATAGAAAATAGAACATTACTTTCTGCAACTGTGATGATTTCGGGCAAGAATGCCAAATTATTTTGCAGTAGTTGGAATGGAGTGTCGTTATTGATTAGTCAAAGTCCATTTAGAAAATTTCACAAACGAAAAAACTGGTTTATTGGGATTCAATGCTTTGATAAATCAAGCTTTTCCAAATGGAATGAAAAGGACATTACTTTTCAAACTATGCGTTCTAGTGGACCAGGCGGACAAAATGTAAACAAAGTAGAATCAGCTGTAAGAGTCACTCACAAGCCTTCAGGCACAATGGTGATGGTAAATGAAAGTCGTTCGCAACTGCAAAATAAAAAACTGGCTATTGAACGTTTAAAAATTCAATTTGAACAATGGCTGTTAAAACAAGCATTGGCAGAGCAACAGCAATTATGGCAGCAACACAACTCCCTCGAAAGAGGAAACCCCACAAGGGTTTACGAAGGATTAACATTTAAAAAAAAATAAAATGGAAAATAAAGTAACATATCAAGTTATACTTGAAAAGAAAGAAAAACTATACGAAGTAAAAACACAACTTAAAACAGAGTTTATTGGATTAGAAAAAATAATAGATGAAGTTATTGATTTACTCATGCCTTGGTTTCTTTTTCCTGATGCCCAATTAAGACCAACCATTATCAATATGTGGGGGTTAACAGGTTCAGGTAAAACAGCTTTGGTAAATCGTATTATTGAATTATTGGATTACAAAAGACTTTATGTGCAAATGGATATGGGTGAGTTTGAATCAGATTCTGCATCATGGATTAAAAGCCTATTTACTGACGACTTGGAGTTTTTCCATGAGCAACCAGGGGTTATTTGTTTTGATGAATTTCAATTTGCTCGTACTATAAATAAGGAAGGAAATGAACTTGGAAAAGATAAGTTGCGTGTTATATGGGACATGCTTGATAGTGGTAAAATAAATTACATTCCATATCAAAATTCTTACTATATGATGAGGTCTGAATTGTGTTTAATGAATTTAATGAAATGCGAAGACAAAGGTGTAATAATTAGAAATGGAATTGTAGAAGAAAAAGAAAAGGAGTTTTTAGATTCATTTAGTGAGTATTATTTTGAAAGCACTAGTCGTAATGGAGTAGCTGTAGATAAATTATATTTTCTATCGCAAGACTTTATTGATGGGCTTTTCTATTTGTTTAACGATGACTCAATGCCTAGACATAAATTGAAAGAGCGAATTGAAAAATGCGATTTGAATGGAATTCAAAGAATGATAGTAGAAGGTGCTAATAAAAGGAACGCTGTAAAACAATTAGATCTTTCCAAATCGTTGATTTTTGTTTTGGGAAATTTGGATGAAGCGTATTACATGAGTCATAGCTTGAATCCAGATATAAGTGCTGATGAATTGCATGAATCAACTTGTAAAATTAATATAGCTCATATCAAAAATGCTTTAAAAGAGAGGTTTAGAAATGAACAAATAGCTAGGTTGGGTAATAATCATATTATTTACAGATCATTTACTAATCAAAATTTCAGGGATATTATATCGCAAAAATTAAATTCATTAAAAGCATATGTGAAACAACGCTTTGACTTCGAAATTATTTTTGATGAGAGTGTTATTGATGTTGTATATAGTGAAGGTGTGTATCCTGCGCAAGGTACACGACCTGTTTTTACTACCATTAAAAATTTGATAGAAGGAAATATCAGTAAGTTGGTATTAGAAATGATTGCAGAAAATATTCATGCCAGTCATGTTTTATGGAGTAGTAGAGATGAAAAATTTTCATTTCAATTTAAAAATTTAGAAAGTGAAATTTTGCATGAGTATGAAGAAAAATTATCATTAAAAATAGGAGCTTTAAGAAAAACTGATAATGTTCATTCACAAGCACACACTGCAGTTCATGAGTCTGGCCATGCTATTTTAGCAGCTTTAACTTTAAAAATAGTTCCGTCTCTAGTAGTTTCTAAAACAGCATCTGCAAATAGTGAAGGTTTTTGTTTGGTAAATATGCCTGAGGGGCCTTTGACTTTAGAGATTTTAAAAAAAGATTTGATAATAGGACTTGGTGGTTATGTTGCAGAGAAATTAATTTTTGGAGAAGAAAATACTTGTTCAGGTGTATCGCATGATATTGAGAAAGTAAGCGAAATTGCAAATAGAGCTATAAAAGAATATGCAATGGGAAGTGATCCAATATTTATTCGATTTGCCTCTAGTAATGATAATTTAGCTATTATTCACAAAGAAACTCACACTAATGAAGCCTTAAAGTTGATTAGGGATTGTGAGAAGTTGGCATATAGGTTGTTAGATAAAAATAAATTATTATTATTGAAAATGTCAGATTATTTAACAAAAAATTCGCGTATCGAAGAAAGTCAAATGTTAAAAATGATTTGTGAATATTCTAGCGAGGATTGGGTTTGTGAAAGTGCATTTATTAAAAAGGAAAACTATTTTAAGTTTGCTGATGAGATACAATTTCAGATTGACGAAATGCAAAAAGTTCAACAAGAAAAAATTAATTTGATGGAAAAACTAATGTTATAATTTTTTTGGAGAATGAAAATTTGTATTTAGTTTCTTTTTCGTGGAGAATTTATTAATACCTGATGCAAGGAAATATCATTTTCATGGCTTATATTTGAAATTGAATAAAGTATTAGTACCAAATAATTAAATTTGTAGAACATACTATTAATTGTTAAAAATTACTTTATTAGGGGCAATAGAGTAAATATCTCATTACTATGAATAAAGAAGTTATAGTTGTTTTTGAAAGAGAAAGGGTGTCTTAAATAGTAATCAAAATTGTAAATGAACCAATCAAAAAATCTTATTCTATTACGTGGATTGCCAGGGAGTGGCAAATCAACTTTGGCTTTATTGTTATCTGAAAATGGGAAATATCCAATTTATTCTGTTGATGATTATTTTACAAACGAGATTACTAATGAATACGTGTTTGATTATAAGGAAAACTATTTAGCTTACAAATTATGCGAGGAGAATACAGAACTTTCAATGAAAAACGAAGTAAGTAAAATATTTGTACATAATACATTTACTATAGATTGGGAATTGGAGCCTTACTTTAAATTAGCAGCAAAATACAACTATCAATTGCATATTGTTACTGTAGAAAATTATCATGGCAATAAAAATAATCACAGTGTGAGTGATGAGCAATTGCAAAAAATGGCAGAGAAGTATAAAATAAAACTAAGCTAATAACTCATCAAACTCTTTAGCATTGCTAATGATAATTTGATTATTACATTCTAACAAGTCATTAAAAAAAAGCCTATCTGGATATATTTTTACCTGATGCTTATGTGAAATTATACGCGAGCCAATAATGGAAATTTCTATAAATTCATTTTCATTAATAAGTTTAAAGTAGTTTTTATTATTACTGTATTTTCTATATTGAGGAAATGTATTAGTCAAAACAATATTATTTGAAATTACTTTTAGCTAATTTGATATGTTCTAAATGATGACGGCAATGCCAAGCATATAAACCCAAAAAATCATACATCTTAAATTCTTTTTGATACTGAGGATGCAAATAACTTTTATGAAAATCAACTTCGGTCATTGCATTTAAAACAGAAGTTAATCTTTGATGAACTCCTTGTATTATTAATAAACTCGATTCAATTGGCTCAGTTTTAGAATCGGCCATTTCGGCAAATAACTCCTCTGGATAAGGCTTAATAGTTGGCTTATTTTCGCAAAGGGCTAATTTTAATCGAATTAATCCATTCATGTGGCTATCGGCCAAATGATGAACAACTTGTCGTATCGTCCAACCGTTAGGACGATACGTTACATTTAATTGCTCACCATTTAAATTAGAAACTTCCTGCTTTAAAATAGTATAAAAACTACTAATGACTTCAATCTGTTTTTTTATTTCTCCAGAATTATAAAATTCTGTAGCA
>CALMMX010000002.1 GCA_937868545.1 uncultured Bacteroidota bacterium | reverse complement strand
AGATGAATCTGACTACTCAGATTTCACTGAAAAAGAACATTCGGTTTTAGAAGCACTTCAACATAATACCTCTCTAAGTTTTGATGACGTAGCAAATTTACTATCTGTAAAAATGGTGCAAAAATTTATTAATCGCTTAATAAAAAAAGGTGCTATTGTTATTTATGAAGAAATAAAAGATAAATACAAACCCAAATTAGTAAATTATATTGGCATAAACTCTACTCTACTTTCTAATCAAAATGAGTTAAAAAACACTTTAGACCTCTTAGAGAAAAAAGCTTTTAAACAAGCTGAAATTTTATTATGTGTTTTAAATTTACTAAAAGTAGATAGCGACGCTAAACAAACTGGCTATGTAAAAAAAGCAATATTACTCAAACAATTTGATAACACTGCTATTCAAAGTTTAGTTAAAAAGAACATACTTACGCATACTGAAATTGAAACAAGCAGATTAGTATTTGATACAAAAGATAAAAGCAAAAAATATTTAAATGAATTTCAATTAAAAGCTGTTGCCGAAATTGAAGAACATTTTTTAAACAAACAAGCCGTTTTATTGCACGGTGTTACTGGTAGTGGGAAAACTGAAATATACTCAGAACTCATAAACAAAACTATTTCAGAAGGTAAACAAGTACTATACCTTGTTCCAGAAATTGCTTTAACAACCCAACTAATTAGTCGTATACGCTCTATTTTTGGAAATACAGTTGGCATCTATCATTCTAAATTTAGCGAAAATGAACGTGTTGAAATTTGGAATTCTATTCTTAATGAAAATCCAATTACAGAATCTTCTAAACAATTTAATATTGTTTTAGGAACGCGCTCAGCTCTATTTTTGCCTTTTAATAATTTAGGGTTAATTATTATTGATGAAGAACACGATAATTCATATAAACAGCAAGACCCTGCTCCACGATATCATGCAAGGGATGCCGCAATGTATTTAGCAAATTTACATCAAGCAAAAGTATTATTAGGTACTGCCACTCCATCTTTTGAAACCTATTACAATGCATTACATCAAAAATTTGGATTAGTAACTATTACACAACGTTTTGGAAATGCTCAATTACCAAAAACCGTTGTATGTGATTTAAAAAAAGAAACTCAAGAGCAACAAAATAAATCCATTTTTTCTCATCAATTAGTAAATGCAATAACACAAGCCTTATCAAAAAAAGAACAAGTTATTTTATTTCAAAACAGAAGAGGTTTTGCACCATATACAGAATGCGCCAGCTGCCATTGGATACCAATGTGTTCGCATTGCGATGTTTCTTTAATCTATCATAAACAAACTAATAAATTAAGTTGTCATTACTGCGGGTACAGTATTGCACCTCCAACAAGTTGTGGTGCCTGCGGAAATAATAATTTGAAATATAAAGGCTTTGGAACAGAGAAAATTGAAGAAGAAATAGAAATATTGTTTCCGGCTGCAAAAGTAGCACGAATGGATTTGGATACAACTCGAAGCAAATATGCCTACAAGCAATTAATTGACGAGTTTGAATTAGGTAATATTGATATTTTGGTAGGAACACAAATGGTTACTAAAGGTTTAGATTTTGATAATGTGAGTGTTGTTGGTGTTTTAAATGTTGATAGCGTGTTAAATTTCCCAGATTTCAGATCGTTTGAAAAAGCTTATCAATTAATAGTTCAAGTAAGTGGCAGGGCTGGAAGAAAAGATAAAGCTGGAACTGTTTATATACAAACTAACCAACCCGAACACGATGTTATTAAACAAGTAATTGAAAATAATTTTTCATCATTTTATCAATCCCAAATTAACGAACGTCAGCAATATAATTACCCACCATTTACGAGGGTAATAGAGCTAGCAGTAGTAAGTAAAGATGTAAATGTTACAAATGATATTTCGCAACAATTAGCAAATCAATTAAAGCCACTTTTTGGAGGAATGCTGTTAGGACCAGAATTTCCTTTAGTAGCTAAAATTAAGGACCAATATCATAAACGCATTTTACTAAAAATTAATAGAGAATATTCTCCAACCCAAGTCCGTAATTTGCTAAAACAAGAAATAGATACCTTACAATATAACAATAAGTCTAGTAATTACCGATTACAAATTGATGCCGACCCCGTTTAGGGAGTTTTACTAATTAAAAGTAATAGTTTACTCATTTTGCCTAAATCGTTTAATTTGTTTTAATATCTTTAATCATAAATTTACAGTAATGAAAAAAATTATATATATATATTTTAGCTTGTTTATTTTTAATTCTTGCTTTGCGCAAAGTTTTTTAAATGGTAGTTTCGAAATAAATACTGCCTTAACTTGTGATTATAATTTATCTAATGCCTCATTTACATCAAAAGTAGCAAATACTGTAGCTTTTGGTGGTGCTGCGGAACTAGATATTTATCAAAGTTCATGTGGATACGGAACTGCGCAATGTGGGAATTGGATGGTAGGTTTAGCAATACCAGGAGGTGTACCTGATGCATTTACAATGATGCTTAATGCCCCTTTAGTTGCAGGAACATCATATACAATTTCTTTTTATGACCAAGGTGATCCAACTTATCCTCCAGGAGTGCCTATACAAATTGGGTTATCTACGGTTCCAGGAGCTTTAGGTACAATCCTCTATACAGGTCCAGTTCCAACTTTGGGTGTTTGGAATAATAGAGTATTTTCTTTTATTGCACCCAATAATGGCCAGTATATAAGCGTAAGTACTGTTGGCACATCACGATGGACACATGTAGATAATTTTTCCTTTGTAACTAGTTCAACTTCAAGTTTATCAATCTCCCCGAGTAGTACTATTTGTTTAGGATCTTCTTCAACATTAACAGTTTCAGGTGGTTCAACATATACTTGGAGCCCTTCATCATCTTTAAGTTCTTCTACTGGAAGCAATGTTATTGCATCTCCAACTATTACAACTACTTATACAGTGTTATCAAGTGTTGCTTCCTGTTCATCAACAAGTACTACAAGTGCAGTTGTTACAGTAAACGTTACTAGTCCATGCACATTAGTTGTTTCACC
>CALMMX010000001.1 GCA_937868545.1 uncultured Bacteroidota bacterium | reverse complement strand
CCATTAAAATTGTTTACATCATCTGACGAAAAAACAAATGTAATTGCACCCTGAGGATTGGTAGCAAGTATAATACCATTGACAGGTCCTACACCACCAGAATAACCTCCTAATGTTGGTGATAATAAATTTGGTCCATCATAGACATGTAAAAAGTCATAGTTAGGTTCTGTTAAAAAAGAAGTAAAATTAAAAATGAGTTTTGCATTAGGTTCACTAGGATAAAAGGTTAAAATGCTACTTTCATCATATCCGTAAAGACCGCCTCCTCCTGAATCCATAAAAACTCCACTGCATGTTGTATAAGAGCCTGCTGTATCATTCATGTAAAATACTTGAGCTTGTGCACTTACATTTAGTAAAATAAAATTGCATAAGAATGCAATCGTAATAACATATAAAAAATTTTTCATTTTGATTTATTTTCTAATTAAAATTTTTGAACTTGATATTTCTTGATGACTGAATATTTTTAAGAAGTAAACTCCATTAGAGAGGTGTTTAACATTTAGTGGTTTTATTTTGCCATTTATTTGCTCTGAAATTAATAACTGCCCTTGAAGATTATATAATTCTAAATTGCCTTCATCAATTAAAGTACTCTCATTAAAGTAGATGAAATCATTTGTTGGATTAGGGTAAATTATTGTTGAATTATTTGGTGAAATTATTGTTTGATCAATTGATGTTGTAATGCCACTTATCCCACCAAAATTAGCGATGCTGCCATCATCACCAGCAATGTAAACGCTATTTGTATCTGTCATGTACAATGAATTAATATTTGGTGCAAATGGCACTTGCGTATTGCTCCAAGTTAATCCACCATCGTTTGTTTGATACATCTTACAATTAAAATTACCATTATCTCCAGCAATTACACCATAGTTTTCATCATAAAAATACATTATAGCGCCTACGCAAAAATTAGCAGTTTGTGTCCAAGTATTTCCACCATCATTAGTTTTTATGAAGTTCCACTGACTGGTTATAGCATAACCAGTATCTGCATTAAAAAATTGAAACTGCTTAATACTTCCAAGCTGTAGCATATTTTGACTTAATTGAATCCATGTAGTTCCACCATCAATTGTTTTATATAAGTTACCATTCGCAGCTCCACTGGCATAACCAATATTGGCATCAAAAAAATAAATTTGAAAAACTGCAAAAGGAAAAGTGGGCAAAGTTTGCTGGGTCCAAGTTGTGCCGCCATTTGTGGTTTTGTACAGAGCACCAGATTCACCACCTATCCATCCAATGTTTTGATTCAGAAAAAACACCGAATAAACATCTGTATTACTTGGAACAGCAGAAAGATTTGTAAAAGTTGTTCCTCCATTGGTTGTTTTTTTTACTGTTCCACTATTACCAACCACAAAACCTAGATTCTGATTTGCAAAATGCAAATCAAGTAATTCAAATCCAATATTGGGTGTGAGCAAAGTCCATGTTTGACCAGCATTAGTTGTTTTTAAAACTCTACCTCCAGCCCCAACACACCAACCATTGTTACCATCAATAAATTTAATTTTATTATAGTTGTAATAATTATTTCCAGCTGCAACATTAATTATTGTTGCACCACCATCTGTACTTCTTTGAATACAGCCATAATAGCCCACGAATACACCATTTTGTGCTCCATTAAAAGCAAGTGCTAAAGGTTGATTTGCAAAATTATTTGAACCATCCCAAAGCAAACCACCGTTGGTTGTTCTTACAATATCTGCTTGTGTTGTAGTGCCAATTCCATTTAAAGAATCACTCATATGAATTGAAGTTACATCAAATGGCCCATTTGTAGTATTGCAATTGATCCAAGTTTGTCCACCATCTGTTGTTTTTTTGATGATACCTGAAGTAAATGTAATTAAACCTTCATTGGTATTTCTCCAAAACATGGTAATGGCTGTTTGAGCAGTTCCTGCACCTAAATTATTCCAAGTTGTGCCACCGTCAATTGTTTTATAAAACATCCCATTTTCGCCTGCAACGTAACCAATATTTCCATTAATCATTTTCACAACTGTGAAAGCAGGAGTGCTTGTAATACCTTGATTTATCCATGTTGTACCACCGTCATTTGTTTTAAAAATATTTCCTAAAACACCAACTGCCCAGCCTGTATCAGCTGAAACAAAATCTACATCATTAAAATCATATCCTAATCCCATATTTAATGTATCCCAAGTTATACCACCATCAGCCGTTTTTACAAACGAATAAGGACTATTGATTAAACTGTGTCCAACTGCATATCCAACGTTCAGCGTAGGAAAATCTACGCC